>JAFAJR010000157.1 GCA_019236085.1 Candidatus Dormiibacterota bacterium | reverse complement strand
CCTTCCGCACCACGACGTCGCGGTACCAGTCGAGAAACGCGCTCAGCGTCGCCTTCTCATCGAGACCCTTGGGCGGATCCGGTGCAGCCTCACGCATCGCTCACCATCGAGCCCAGCGCAGTGACCAGGTGGCCGACGGCGTTGCGCACCCCGTGCTGCTCGGCCAGCGCGTCAGTGGCGTTGGCATCCTCTGGATACTGTTCGCGCCTTCCCGGCGGCAAGGACACCTCAAGGTGACGGACCGGCTGCACCACCTGCATTGCCTTGGTAAGGTACTCGCGCTGCAGCTCGCCCACCGACGTGTCACGCAGCATGGCTTCTATTCCGCCATGCCGCTTGATCAGCTGCGCGGCGGAGACGGCGCCGACGCCCTTGAGGCCGGGCAGTCCGTCCGACGGGTCGCCGCGCAGCACCGCGAAGTCCGCGTAGCGGCGGCCGGGAACGCCATAACGCCTCGACACCTCCGCCTCGTCCACCACAGCCAGGCCACCCTTTTCCGGGTAGAGCACCACGATGCGATCGCTCTCGACGAGCGCGAAGAGGTCGCGGTCACCGCTGGCGATTTCCACAGTTCCGTCGATGCGCGCGGTCCAGGAAGCGATGACATCCTCGGCCTCGTAGTCGGCCACACCCTGCATGTCGACGCCGATCGCGGAGAGCAGCTCCTCGATGACGGGCATCTGCGGTTCCAGCGCCGGTGGAATCGGCTCGGGGACGCGGTGCAGCTTGTACGAGGGCAGCAGCTCCACACGCCACGCCGGACGCCAGTCGATGTCGCTGGCGACTGCGAGACGGCGCGGCCGTCGCGTTGTGATCAGCCGCGCCAGGGTCTCCAGGAACCCTCGCACGGCGTTGACCTGCCGGCCGTCGGGAGCGCGAACGCTTGCCGGGACCGCGTAGAAGGCGCGAAAGATGGAGCTCGAGCCGTCGACCAGTAGCCAGTCGCAGGCCACGCGATCCGTTACGACGCAGCAGGCGGTGCGGCGGGCGGCGTCGCGAACTGCACCTGTGGCGCCGCACGCTCAGAATCCGCGGCCTGGAAGAACTGGAACGGTGTGAAGCCGAGGCCCGACGCGATGAGGTTTGTGGGAAAACGCTGCAGCGCGCTGTTGAAATCGCGCACATTGGCGTTGTAGTAGCGGCGCGAGAATTCCACCTTGTCCTCGGTGGTGGTGAGCTGCTCCTGCAGGTTGAGGAAGACCTGCACCGCCTGCAGCTGCGGATAGTTCTCCGCCACCGCCATGAGCCGGCCCAGCGACGTGGTGAGCGCATCCTCGGCGCCGGCCATCACCGCGGGGCTCCCGGTCTGCGCGGCCGAGACGGCGTTGGTGCGTGCCTGCGTGACCTCCTCGAACACCGTGCGCTCATGCGCCGCGTAGCCCTGCACGGTGCTCACCAGGTTCGGGATGAGGTCGTGCCGCCGTTTCAGCTCCACATCGATGTCCGACCACGCCTCCTGGGTCCGCGTCCGCAAGCGGACCATGGCGTTGAAGCGGAAGGCGACGTACAGCGCCAGCAGCACGACGATGATGACGACGATCCAAACCACGATCATCGCGACGCGCGCCTCATGTCTCGAGCATCGCCTCCGGCACGTTCACCACGCGGTACGGCATGTCGGTCACATCGTAGAAGCGCAGCGGTTTCTTCAGCCGTTTGGCGATGCCCACCTGCACCTTGACGCCGAGGGACATCGCGCCGAACACCCACATCTGGTCGCTGCGCACGATGAGGTTGTTGCACGCCTCGCGCACAACGTCCTTCGGCACTGTGTGCAGCAGGTAGTAGTCGAACATCATGAACGGGACCAGCGGCACGTGCCCCTCGTCCAGCACGAACTTGGTGATGTGCTGCCGCCAGAAGAAGTTGCGGTTGGCGATGGCGCAGTAGATGAGCTGCTTGGGACGCCGCAGGGCGCGCTCGGCCTGTTCGGCAGGCGACGCCTTGGGAGTGGGCGTGAAGATGCGCTCGAGGATGTCCTCCGGCGTCTTCAGTGCGGCCTGCGGTTCGGCGGGCGCAGGGGTCTGTCCGGTGGGGTCGGGCACGCCGGGCGATCATACCGCCCACCCCAGGAGGTCTCGCAGCAGCAGCAACGCGTGGTCCAGCAGTGCTGCGCGTGATGGATCGTTGAGCCAGCGGCTCTGGCCGGACGGATGCGGAAGCGGAACCAGCACGCGGCCGGCATCGCTCGGCGGCGGCAGCCGCACCTCCATCCCGTCGGCGCCGAAGACACGCCCGACGCAGTCGTCGAGGCGAAGCGCTGGAAGAAACCGGCTCAGCGCCAGCGAACCGACAGGAATGATGATGCGCGGCTGCAGCAGCGCCAGCACCGAGTCGAGCCACGGAGCGCAGAGCGTCACCTCGCGCGCCGACGGGCGGCGGTCGCCGGTGCCTGCGGCGTTGCGTCCTGGAAAGCAGGTGGTCATCGAGGTCATGTAGACACGTCGCCGTACCTCGGCCTCCGACTCGAAGCCGGCGCGCTGAAACCAGCGCATCAGCTGCCGCCCCGCCCTGCCTGCGAAGGGCCGGTGCTCGTCCACCTCGACCGGCCCCGGAGCCTGGCCGACCAGCAGGACTCGCTGCCCCGCAGCGCCGCTGAACACCGGCCGGGCGACCGGAATGAAGCCGGCATCCACACAGCGGTGGCAGCGGCGGTGGCGCGCCTGCAGTGCCGCCAGCGGGTCGCTCATCGCCGCCCGGCGGACCGCTTGGGAGCCATGCGACGTCGGCGTATCATCAGGCTCTCAGCGATGTCGGACGAGTCCTCGCGCTCCGCTCATTCTCCGGGACAGCGGCGCAGCGACGGCGCGCCATCGTGGTGGCCGGCGCTGGAGCGTGCCGACCTTCCCGATGACAGCGGCGCCACCCCGGAGCCCGAGTGGATCACGATGCACGACCCGGCAACGATCCGTGCGGTGCCGGGCATCGAGGGAGTGCCGACGCGGCGCCGGGCCTGGCTGATCAACATCGCGGCGATCATCGTCGCACTCGGCGTGATCATGCTCGGCGTCGGCGTCGACTCGCCGCGCAGCGTGCTGGTCATCGCGCTGCTGTTCGGTGTGCCCATCGTGCTCGTGGCGATCACTGCGGCGATCGCCGCCCGGCGAGCGCGCTGACCCGCTGAGCTCATGGCGGACCGGCCGCGCCGGCACCGGCCGCATCTCGACCCCACCGGCGAGGTCGAGCTGCCTGACGACGACGAACCGTCGGCCGATCGTGAGCGCTTCCTGGCCGCGTCGACGGCCGCCCTTGAGGACAGCGGCCGGCCCGCCGACCGCGAGATCCTCGCCGCACTGCTCGCGGCGAAGCCCCTGCGCATAGCCGAGCTCACCTACGGCAGCAATGCCGTGTTCCTGCTCGAACTGGACGCGCCGGATCCAACGCGAGATGAACCACTGCGCGGCATCTACAAGCCGATGCGCGGCGAGCGTCCGCTGTGGGACTTCCCGCGCCACACCCTCTATCTGCGCGAGGTTGCGGCGTACCTCGTAGATGCAGCGCTTGGCGCCGGCCACGTTCCTCCCACAGTGCTGCGGGATGGGCCGCTCGGTCCCGGTTCACTGCAGCTGTATGTGCACGGGCTGCGCGAGGTGCCTGCCGCCGGCGACACAGCGGGTGTCAACGCGCAGTTGCACGACATAGCCGTGCTGGATGTGCTGATCAACAACGCAGATCGCAAGCGAGCCCATCTGCTGCTCGGCGAGGACCTGCGGCTGCGCGCAATCGACAATGCTCTGAGCTTCCTGCCCTATCCGCGACAGCGGACGGCGCTGCTGTCGCTTGGCGGAAGCGCCGTGCCGAAGCGATCGCGCAACCGCCTCCACCACCTCGCCGATGCCACGGTGCTGACTGAGCTGTGCGGCAAGTTGCAGCCGCTGCTCAGCCCGAGGGAGCTGGCGGCCTTCGCGGCGAGAGCACGCGAGTTCGATGCCGACCCCGTGTACCCCGTGCTCGACGATTGGGACGGCCGACCGTTCGAATGGTGGTGAAGAGGCGAAAGGGGGATGGGTCCCCCTTTCGGACAATCCCCCTCCTGTGCGTGTCAGCTGCGGGGGAGTAAATCCCCCTTCGCTGACCTGTTACGGCTAGTCTTCGGTGCGCCAGCTCACCGGTAACGCGGCGACGAGGACGGCAGCGCCGAGCGCGCCGACGATGAACCCCGGCCCGTAGAACGACCCGGCATAGACAGACGCGGCGTAGATCTGGTTGTCGATGTAGTCAGCCCATAGGCCGATTGCCACGATGACGGCAAAGATCGCGAGGAGCCACTTGCCGGCGAAACCGAATCCCCAGCGGTGGAACCGCAGCGCGAAGCCGAGACTCACGAGCGCTGCGACGATGAGCCAGGAGTCCACCTGATAGCCGTGCAACACCGTGTACCCCTCACCCGGGATGTCGTGGTGGTGCCACACCAGCGGCATCGACACCAGCCAGAGCACTGCCGGCAGCGTCAGCAGCAGCGGCAGAAGCACCAGACGGCGCGGCGTCTTGCGATATGCGCTGAGCGGAGTGAGCCCGTACTGCATACCGCGGGATGATGACGCCGCGCCGTCGCTTGGTGAATCAGCCCCGGCGGTACTTCCATACCGCGAGCGGCGCGAAGACTGCGATGAGCCCGATAGACCAGATCAAGGAGCGCGCCACGAAGTACGCTGCGGGATGGCCCAGCAGCGCCTCGGCATGGCCGCCCTCGGTGAGCGTGCGCACCGCGTTGACCATCACCGTCATGGGCTGGTTCTCGGCGAACCCCTGCAACCACGTGGGCATCGACAACACCGGGACGTAGGCAGACGACACGAAGGTCAAAGGGAAGATGACGAGCGCGAAGCCCTGTACCGCCTGCACCGAGCCAGCGATCATCCCCACGAGGATGAAGAGCCATTCGAAGACGAAGCCGAACAGCACCACCAGGCCGAACGCAGCCAGCGCTGATTCCACGGAGCCGTGCAGACGGAAGCCGACCAGGAATCCCAAGCCGATGGTGAACAGCAGACCCCACATCTGGATCGCTGTGTCGGCGAGCGCCCGGCCCAGGAGCACAGCGGAGCGCGGAATGGGGAGCGAACGCAGACGGGCCACCAATCCGGACTGCAGGTCCTCGGCGGTGCCGACCGACGAGTACATCGCATTGAACAGCACCCCTGTGGTGATGAAGCCCGGCACCACGAAGTCCACGTAGTCGATCCCGCCGGTGCTGATGGCGCCGCCGAACACGTAACGGAAGATCAGCAGGAACATCGCGCCCTGCATGGTCCCTACCACCACGAGCTGCGGCGAGCGGATGAAGCGGAGCAGAACGCGACGAGCGATCTGCGTGGTCGAGGTCAAAAGGCCTGCGCCGTTGCCGCGCGGCTGAGCGATTGCGAGGCTCATGCCACGTTCTCCTGTGCGGTACCGGTGAGGGCGAGGAAGACCTCGTCCAGGGTTGGCTGGCGTACCGCCACCTCGTCGATGGCGATCCCGGCTTCGTCGAGCGGCCGCAGGGCCGCGAAGATTCGGTCGGTGTCGGCACGAACTCCCACACGGACGGTGCGTGTGGGCTCGTCGACGTTGGGATTCCCGTCGCCGATCGCGGTGAGCAGGGTGGCCACGCGGTCCAGCTCCGCAGCCTCGCGAACGTGGACCTCCACCATGCTCCGTCCCGCCCTGCGCTTCAGCTCCCGCGGCGTGCCGGCTGCGACGACTCGTCCGTGGTCGATGATGGCGACGTGCGAGGCGAGATGGTCGGCCTCGTCCAGGTACTGCGTGGTCAGCAGCACGTCGGTGCCGTCGGCCACCAGCGAGCGGATCACGTCCCACAGCTCGAGGCGGCTGCGCGGGTCGAGGCCGGTGGTCGGCTCGTCCAGCAGGAGCAGGCGCGGCTGCCCCACCAGGCTGGCGCCGAGGTCAAGGCGACGCCGCATGCCCCCGGAATAGGTCTCGACCTTGCGGTCGGCCGCGTCGCCGAGTGCCAGGCGGTCGAGCAGGCGTCCAGCGCCGGAGCGTGCCTCGTCGTGGCTCCGGCCGAAGAGCCTGGCGATCATCTCCACGTTCTCACGGCCGGTGAGCTTGGGCTCGACCGCCGCGGACTGTCCGGCCAGGCCGATGAGCGACCGGACCTCCGCCGGGTGCCTGGCCACGTCGCGGCCGTGAACCCGCAGCGTCCCGGCGTCGGGCCGCGTCAGCGTGGCCACCAGGTTGACGAAGGTCGTCTTGCCGGCTCCGTTCGGCCCCAGCAGCGCCAGCACCTGGCCGGGGGCGACCGTGAGCGAGAGCCCGTTGAGCGCGCGGGTCTTGCCGAAGACCTTCACGACGCCCGTGGCTTCGATGGTCGGGGGGGTTCCTGTCATGCCCTTCTCCTGTTCGTGGCGGGTGATGTCAGGCGGCATGCTAACCTAACGATGTTAGTCTGTCAAGCAACCTTACATCAGACGTGGCTGCTACTGTTCGAGGGGACCTCCAATGACCCCAGACGCACCCGAGGCCACCCGCCTCAACCGCGACGCCGTCATCGACGTGGCCATCGACATGCTCGACCAGACGGGCCTGGACAACCTCTCGATGCGGGCGCTCGCCGATCGCCTCGAGGTGAAGGCCGCGTCGCTCTACTGGCACATCCGCGACAAGGTGCAGCTCCTCGACCTGGTGGCCGAGACGGTGCTGGAGCGGGTCGACGTCTCGGCCAAGCCCACCGGCTGGCGCGCTCAGGTCGACGCCGCCCGCGACTCGCTCGCCGCCTACCTGGTACGCCACCCAGGCGCTGTCGACGTCCTGCTGGCGGCACTCCCCGTGGTGCAGCGTAGCCGCCTGACCCGTCACATCGCGCAGGTCCTCGGCGTCGCGGGTCTGGAAGACCCCGAGAGCGCCGCGTTCGCACTCGTGGTCCAGGTGGTGGCCGAGGCACGTCTGCCGCGAGGGACAGTCCCGTCAGGCGGCCAGGCTTTTACGCTCCGCATCGACTCCGGGTCGTGGCGCGTCGCGGTCCGCCCTGCGCCGCCGGGAACAGTCGACGTGGCTGGATCCGAAGGGGGCGGCGGTGCGCCGTGGGTCGATGTCAAGCCCGACGGCGACGTCCTGGTTCGCAACCGGCGCGGCGGATTCCGGGGGGCGGTGCTGCTCAGCCCGGCGCACACCTGGTACGTGAAAGTGCACGGGGGCACCTGGAACACGACGCTCGACCTCAGCGGACTGCGGGTCAGCGGCATCGAGCTGGACAGTGGTGCCGGCAACCTCACTTGCACCCTGCCGATGCCCGTGGGCACCGTGCCGCTGAAGGTGAACAGCGGGATCATGGGCGTGACCATGGCCTGGCCCCGCGATGCGGCGGTCCATGCCACGGTGTCGTCGGGCTGCGCCAAGATCCGCCTCGGCGACCGGCCGATCCGCGCCACCGGTTCCGACATCCACTGGGACACGCTGGGGGCGCTGCAGAACCCGAACCGCTACGACGTGACCATCCACAGCGGCTGCTACAAGATCACGATGGACGGCTCGGCGCCGGCGTCGGCGGCTCCGGCTGTCTCGCCAAGCGACGACACGGTGCAGGTCAAGCGGGGCCACGCCGTGGAGCTGCTGCTCGACGGCGTCGAGCAGCGCCTGAGCGCTACCCCGCCACGTCCCGGCGCTGCATGAGCGCGCCACCGGCGCCGAAACCCACGACCACGACCGCCAGCATCGCTATCAAACCGCCGACGAAGACCGGCTGCACCAGCGGCTCGCCGTACAGCTGGAACACCGAAAGGTCGGCTGCCCAGTTCGGCCAGCGGAACGCGGGCGCCAGCTGGAACAGCAGGTACGAAACCACCGACACGGTGGCCAGCACGCCCACGGCAACCCGCGGCTGAAAGCCCGCCAGCGCCGCGCCGACTGCGGCGAAGGTCAGGCCGAAGGGCAGGAGCAGCGCTGTCGCCACCACGAGGTTGCCCAGCGCGACATTGATGTGGGTGGCGCTCGCGACCAGCAGCACCACGGCTGACGAGACGAGCGCGACGACCACCAGGAAGCAGAGCAGCTCCGCCGCGCGCTCCACCGTGACTGCTGTGCGGCTCACCGGCTGTGCCAGCTCCAGCTCGAGCGATCCGTTGCTGTCGTCGTCGGCCCAGCGCCACACGTAGGTGATCGCGATGACCGAGAACAGAGCTTGGGCGAACGCGAACCAGATCAACCCCAGCAGCACGACGTGGATGTCGCCACCCAGCCCGCGGAGGAACCCGGCGAGCGACGACGTCTTGGTGAACAGGTCGGCCGCGCTGTTGATGATGGCGACGACGAACGCGGCCAGCGCTGAAGATCCCAGCGTCCACAGGGTCAGCGACAGCCGCCGCTGCCAGAGACCGCGCAGGACGGGGACGCGAAGCACCGGATTGGACGACATGGTGTGCACGGCAGGTGCCGCTCGCCCAATCTGGATCAACGCCGCGTCGAGGTCTCGCCGCCGGAAGGCCCAGATGGCGAGCGCCGCCGCGATGGCGGCCACCGCGAACAGGACCAGGATCGCACCGCCGTCGACGCTGCCTCCCGGCGCGATGGCTGTCGTCCGGTCGTTGAGGCTGAAGACAGAGATGTTCGCGATCGCCGGTGGCGTCGCGCTCGATTTGCGCAGACTGTCGAGCAAGAAGAGCACGAGGAGCACGACGCCACCCACGCCTGCGGCGCCGCGAAACGTCGTCGCCTGTTGAGCGCCAGCCAGGGCGATGGCGTAGCAGGCGAGGGTGAGCGCCCACAACGACAGGCTGGTTTCGAGCACCGCCACTGGATCGAGCGCGGAACCCGCAACGAGCCCACCGACCCAGGCCGCCAGCCCAGCGAGTGTGACAGCCGTTGCGCTCACCACTGCGAAGCTC
>JAFAJR010000377.1 GCA_019236085.1 Candidatus Dormiibacterota bacterium | reverse complement strand
AGACGCCGCTGCAGAGCTTGGCCGGCATCAGCAGTCCCGAGCCGAACCAGCTGCTCATCTCGCCCTACGACCGCAGCTCCCTCGGGGCGATCGAAAAAGCGATCCAGCGCAGCGAGCTGGGGCTCAACCCCAGCAACGACGGCCAGGTGATCCGCATCGTGATCCCGCAGCTCAACGAGGAGCGACGCCGTGAGCTGGTGAAGGTGGTGCACCGCAAGGCAGAGGAAGCGCGCGTCTCGGTGCGGAACATCCGCCGCGACGAGGTGGAGCACATGCGGCGGGTCGAGAAGGAAGGGCACATCAGCAAGGACGAGGTGGAGACCAGGCTTGCTGAGCTGCAGAAGGTGACCGACCACTTCATCTCGCGTATCGACGAGATGCTGCAGCACAAAGAGGCGGAGATCCTCGAGGTCTGAGCGCGGACGGGGGTGCCCGCATCCCTCTTGCGACTCGAGATCTTCTCGTCGCTCGCCGGGCTGCGCCATTCTCCGGCTCGCTCCTCGTACGACTCAATCGTCGCGTCGAGGGACGCGAGCACACCCGTCCGCGTAGCCGATCGCGAGTTTCCCCGTTACTCTGACGTGGTGCAGCGTCCCCCCGCTCCTGCTGCGATCCCTGAGCCGGCGCGGCCCGATCTGCCACGCCACATCGGGATCATCATGGACGGCAACGGCCGCTGGGCCCGGCAGCGCCATCTGCCCCGGGCCGCGGGTCACCGGGCCGGGGTCCGCGCCATCCGCCAGGTGATGGAGGCCTGCGACCAGGCAGGCGTGCACATCCTCACCCTGTACGCCTTCAGCACCGAGAACTGGACCCGGCCGCGCCATGAGGTCACGGCGCTGATGCAGCTCTTCAGCGACACCATCGACAACGAGGTGGACGAGCTGGATCGTGAGGGTGTGCAGATCAGGGTGATCGGCGAGCGGGAGCGGCTGAGCGACCGGCTGCGCGACAAGGTCGGTGCCGCCGAGGCCCGCACTGCTCACAACACCAAGGCTGTGCTCAACGTCGCCATCAACTACGGGGGGCGCGATGAGATCGTCGCCGCGGTGCGCGAGCTGGCCGGGCGCGGGTTCGACCTCAGCCGCCTGGACCACGAGCTGCTGGCGTCGGCGCTGTACACCGCCGGGCTTCCCGACCCCGACCTCATCATCCGCACCGCCGGGGAGCTGCGCGTCAGCAACTTCCTGCTCTGGCAGGCCGCCTACGCCGAGCTCTATGTCACGTCGACTCTGTGGCCGGACTTCGGTCCCAGCGCCCTCCACGAGGCACTGGCCGCGTACTCGGCCCGGGTGCGCAAGTTCGGGGCGGTGCGTGATAACACCACCGGTCCGCCCGCCTCCGTGCTGCAGACCACGCCGGCCGGATGAACCTGCTGCTCCGGGTGCTGTCCGGAGCGGTGCTGCTGGGGATCGCCGTGGCCGCTCTGTGGGTGGGCACAGCCCCGGTCGCGCTGCTGGTGGCGGGCGGATCTTTGGCAGCGGCCTGGGAGTTCCATGGCCTGGCCGCTCGCCTGGGAGCGGCGCCCCCGGGCTGGCTGCTCTACCCGCTGACCGCCTGGCTTGCGCTTCGCGCCGTCTTCCCGGCCGGTTACACCGGTGCCGACTGGGCCCTGTACGCCGCGGTGGTGCTGGGCCTGACGGGAGTGGTCGCGCTGCGGCAGGACATGCAGCGCTGGGCGATGGCCGTCGGCGGCGCCTGCTGGCTCGGGCTCTCGCTCGGCACCTATCTGCTCCTCTATCGCTGGTCGCTGGCCGACCCTGATCACCTGGGGCTGCGCCTGGTGGCGCTGGCGCTGTCCGGGGTCATCGCCGGCGACATCGCCGCCTATGCGGCCGGCTCGCTTATTGGACGCCGCCCCTTCTTCCCTGCGATATCGCCGCACAAGACAGTGGAGGGCTCGGTGGCCGGCCTGCTGGCGAGTGACGCCGCCACGGCGGTGGTCGGCGCCGCGGCCGGCGTCCTGTCCTGGTGGCAGGGTGCAGTCCTCGGGGTGCTGGTGGCAGTCGCGGCCCAGGCAGGAGACCTGGCCGAATCCGCCCTGAAGCGCCGCGCCGGGGTGAAGGACTCCTCCCATCTGATCCCGGGCCACGGCGGGCTGCTGGACCGGGTGGACAGCCTCATCCTGGCCGCCCCGGTCGTGTACTGCTACCTGAAGCTCATCGCGCTGTGACCTCGGCGCACCGCCCGGAGTCCGTGCCCCGGGTACAGTCAGACGCGGTGAACCAGCGAGCGCGCATCGTCCTCCTCGGCGCCACCGGGTCCATCGGCCGCCAGGCATGCGACGTCATCGAGCGTCACCCGGACCGCTTCCAACTCGTCGGGGCGGTGGTGGGCCGGGACGCTGACGGGCTGACGCGGCTGGTCCACCGCTTCGGCATCAAACAGTCGGCCGTCGTCGACCCCATGTCGGACGCCGAGCTGCCGGCCGGCTGCACCGCCGGCGCGGATGCCGCCGCAGATGTGGCGGCGATGGACGCCGACGTGGTGTGCGTGGCGATCACCGGGGCCGCAGCCTTGCGCCCGGCTCTTGCAGCGGTGGACGCCGGCCGGTTGGTGGCGGTGGCCACCAAGGAGGTGCTGGTGATGGCAGGGGACCTGGTGCGGCGCCGCGCCGCGGCGGGGGGCTCCCGGATCGTGCCGGTCGACAGCGAGCACAGCGCCATCTGGCAGTGCTTGCGTGGCGAGGCAGCGGAGTCGGTCAGCCGCATAGTGCTCACCGCCTCCGGCGGTCCATTCCTGCATCGCGACCTCCACGACTTCGCCGGCATCACCGCCGAGCAGGCACTCAACCATCCCACCTGGCGCATGGGTCCCAAGGTCACCACGGACTCGGCGACGATGATGAACAAGGGATTGGAGGTAGTCGAGGCCCACTTCCTGTTCGAGGTCCCGTACTCGAAGATCGGCGTCGTCATCCACCCCACGAGCCTGGTGCACAGCTACGTGGAGTTCGTCGACGGGGCCACCAAGGCGCAGCTGGGCGTCCCGGACATGCGCGTCCCCATCGCCCTGGCGCTGGCGGACGGGCACCGGCTGCCGGAGGTCGGGCCACCCCTGGAGTTGACCGCCGTGCCCTCCCTCGAGTTCATCCCCCTCGACGATCGGCGCTTCCCGGCGGTCGGCGTGGCTCGCCGCGCGGGCGAGCGCGGCGGAGTGGCGCCGGCCGTGCTCAACGCGGCCAACGAGGTGGCCGTCCAGTCCTTCCTGGGAGGCTCCTGCCGCTTCGACCAGATCGTGCCGGCCGTGGCGGCGGTGGTGGACGAGGCGCCCGAGCTTCCTCAGCCCTCGCTCGACGACATCCTGGCCGCCGACGCCTGGGCGCGAGCCGCCGCCGCTGACAGGCTCGGACGCGTAGTGCCGGTCTGATGTCCGTGGGCACCTTCTTTCTCGGCGCCGGCGCGATCGTCCTGCTGCTCGTCTGCGTGGTCACCGTCCATGAGGCGGGCCATTTCGTGCTGGGCAAGCTCTGCGGCATCCGGGTGGACGAGTTCGCCATCGGCTTCGGCCCGCGGCTGGTGTCGACCACTCGCGGCGAGACCGTCTACTCGATCCGCCTCATCCCGGCCGGCGGCTTTGTCCGCATGGCCGGCATGCTGGGCCTGGAGGGCGAGGC
>JAFAJR010000072.1 GCA_019236085.1 Candidatus Dormiibacterota bacterium | reverse complement strand
GGGCCGTTCCCGGCGCACCATCCCATCGCACATTCGTGAAGCCCTGCGCCTGCGGGACAAAGGCTGCCGATTCCCCGGCTGCGACCGTCCCCACGAGTGGTGCGACGCGCATCACCGGGTGCATTGGGCGGACGGTGGCACGACGGAGCTCAGCAATCTGCTGTCCCTGTGCCGGAGGCACCATCGCGTGGTGCACGAGGAGGGCTGGAGCATCAGCCTCGACGACGGTGCCGTGGTCGTCACGCCGCCACCGCAGCGCAGGTGAAAGGATGTGCATCCAACAATCAAAGCGCGGATCGCAGCGAGGCTCGCACCGCCGCTAGAAAGGCGGCCTGCTCTTTGTCGCTGGTGATCTTTCGGCGCTCGAAGCGATCGGTGAGCCTGACATCTGCGTAGAGATCGCCCGCATCCTCGTGAAAATGTAGGAAGGCCCGCGGGCCACGCGAGAAACGTCCTCGCGCCCGTTCGCGCAGTTCGGGCTGCTGGCGGAGCTCAGTGAGCAGTTCCTCGAGGCGGTCCAGGTCCTCCGGAGTTGCGTGGCGCACACATCGAGCATGACACCCGCCGATTGGAGCCGCCTTACCTGTCGAGCCCGAGCGCCGGTCGTAGACTCACGCGGTGGCCGATGTCCATGAGACCGCTGAGGGGTGGTTCCGCGACCCCTTTGGCGTCCACGAGGACAGATGGATCTCTGGTGGCCGGCCCACCAAGCTGGTCCGCGACGGCGGAGTCGAAGGATCCGATGAGCCGCCTCCGGGGCCGATGCCGACACTCGTGTCCATTCCACCGCCGGAGACAGCACCTGACGACACGCCGTCGCTCGACCGGGAGATGGTCGACACGGCTATGGAAACGACGACGATCTACTCACCGCCCTCGTAGGCACGTCCAGCTTAGGGAGCGCTTGACAGCACCGAACTGATGTTCGTAGGCTCTCCATTGTGAGGGACGCCGCAGGGTGTTTGCAGAGGATCGCCGGGTTCTGGGTACGCTAGACGGTCAATGCCCAGCGATTCCATCGTCATCACCGGGGCGCGCGAGCACAACCTCAAGAACATCGACCTGGTGCTGCCGCGCGACAAGCTCATCGTCATCACCGGCCTGTCGGGCAGCGGCAAGAGTTCGCTGGCGTTCGACACCATCTACGCAGAAGGGCAGCGCCGCTACGTCGAATCGCTGAGCGCGTACGCGCGCCAGTTCCTGGGCCAGATGGAGAAGCCCGAGGTCGACCACATCGAGGGGCTCAGCCCTGCGATCTCGATCGACCAGAAGGGCACATCGCGCAACCCGCGCTCGACGGTGGGCACCGTCACCGAGATCTATGACCACCTCCGGCTGCTGTACGCACGCATCGGCCATCCGCATTGTCCCAACTGCGGCAGGGAGATCAGCAAGCAGTCCATCGAGCAGATCGCCGACCAGGTGCTGACACTTCCCGAGGGAACGCGGTTGATGATCACCGCGCCGATGGTGCAGGGCCGCAAAGGCGAGCACCGCGACGTGCTCGACGAAGCGCGTCGCGCCGGCTTCGCCAGGGCTCGGGTGGACGGCGATCTGCGCGACCTCAGCGAGACGATCACGCTGGACAAGAAGTTCAAGCACGACATCGAGGTCGTGGTGGACCGAGTTGTCATCGAACCCGAGCTGCGCTCGCGGCTGCACGAATCGCTCGAGCAGGCGGCGAAGCTGGGTGACGGCCTCATCCTGCTCATACCGGCAGACGCGAACGCCGGCATCGAGGAGATGCTCTACTCCGAGGACTACGCGTGCGTCTACTGCGGCATCTCGATGGAGGAGCCGGCGCCGCGCAACTTCTCGTTCAACAACCCGCACGGCGCGTGCCCGGCATGTACCGGCTTGGGCATGCGATTGGAAGTTGATCCGGACGCGGTGGTGCCCGACCCCTCACTGAGCATCGATGAAGGCGCGCTCTCCGGCTGGACGCGCGGGCCGTCGCAGCACTGGCTCATGGAGGTGCTGGAAACGGTGTGCCGCAAGTTCCGCATCTCGCTGCGCACCCCGTGGGACGAGCTGACGGCCCGCGAGCAGCGGCTCATTCTCTACGGGCTGCCCAAGGACGAGACGGTGCGCATGCGCTACGTCACGCACAGCGGTGCGACGCGGAGTTTCGACGCCGGGTACGAGGGTGTGATC
>JAFAJR010000010.1 GCA_019236085.1 Candidatus Dormiibacterota bacterium | reverse complement strand
CGCGTGAAGCTGGGGCCGCCGCTGGTGCCCCCGGTGATCCCGACCACGATGTACCGGTCAGGTCCGGTGGAGGTGATGAGCTGGATGCGGTCGCCGAGCTTCACGTCCTGGCCCGGCGTGGCGGTCAGCGCTTGGGCCAGCCCCTGGTCGATCGCGACCTCGGAGAGATTGCCCGGGTGGGGCAGCCGGCCGCTGATGACGTCGACGGGACGCAGCGCGACGCTGCCGTCGCTGATGCCGACCAGGGTGACGGCGACGCCGGAGAAGCCTTTCTCCAGCGGGCTGGCGATCACCCGCTTCTCGTGCAGCGGCACCACCTGGGCGACGCCGGGGAGACCGGCGACCGTGGACACCTGGGCAGGCGTCAGCCCGCTCCCGGAATCGACCCTGACGTCGAGCCCCGACTGGCCGGCGCTGACCTGCTGGGCGGCGGCAGCCTCGGAATCGAGCCCGTCGACAGTGACCTGCACCGCGAGCACCACGGCGATGCCCAGGCTGACCGCCAGCACGGTGAGGGCCGCTCGCAGCGGGCGCGCGGCAACCGCCCGCCACACCAGCGGCCAGAGGCCGCTCACAGCTCCAGCTGCGCCAGGCGTGCCACGAGCGGACCGGCGTCGGGGTGCTCGCCGCGACGGCCCCGCTGTGCCGGCTGCAGGAACTCCGCCAGGATCATGCCGTCTCGCATCACCAGCACCCGGTCGGCGTACGCGGCGACCCGGGCGTCGTGGGTGACCAGCAGCGCTGTCTGACGCTCTGCGGCGCAGAGCTTGCGCAGCACTCCCATCACATCGTGACCGGTGCTCCAGTCAAGGTTGCCGGTGGGCTCGTCGGCCAGCAGCAGCAGGGGCGAGGCGGCCAGCGCCCTGGCGATCGCCACGCGTTGCTGCTCGCCACCCGAGATCTCCTCAGGACTGTGGCCCTGGAGGCCGTGCAGGTTGAGCTGGTCCATGAGCGTCTCGACCCGGTCGAGGATGGCCCGCGAGGCCAGCCGGCCGCCCCGGCCCAGCCGTGTCTGGTTGCGCAGCCGGAGCGGCAGGGCGATGTTCTCCGCCGCGCTGAGCGTGGGCAGCAGGTTGAACGACTGGAAGACGAAGCCCACGTGGTCGCGCCGGAAGGCGGAGCGCGGCGAGTCGCGCAGGGCGTTGACATCGATGCCGGCGATCCGGACCGAGCCGGAGTCCGGCGCCTCCAGGCCGCCGAGGATGTGCAGCAGCGTGCTCTTGCCACTGCCGCTGGCGCCCATGATGGCGACGAACTCGCCCCTCGAGACGCGGAGCGACACCCCGCGCAGCACGTCACGTGGCGGCCGGCTCACGTGGTATCGCTTGCGCAGGTCGGTGGCGATGACGATGTCCTCGAGGCGCGACGCTGTCATCGCGTCGGCGACGGGGTACGGGGCGGCGGGCGGAGCGGTCTGCAGCTGGGTCACGCTCGTCTCCTCAATCGTCCAGGTAGGCCTCGAGCACTGATTCGACACTGCTCGGCAGCAGGCCCTGGAACTCGAAGTTCAGCGGGGCGGGAGCGAAGGCGGGGAGGACGGCCGCCGGCACCGGGATAGGTGTCGGCGTGGGCCGGGGCGTGGGCGCCGGCGTCGTGGTTGCCGGAGCCTGCGCCGGCGCTGGAGGCGCCGGGGAGTTGCGCGGGGTGCCGCCCGAGGTGGGACGCGGGGTGGGCGGCGGTGGAGGCGGGCCTGCGTTGCCGACCTGGGCGAACTCCTCGGAGAAGATCCAGACGTTGGTGTAGCCGGGTGACCCGGCTCCGGTCCAGCTCTGGCCGGGGGCGGTCGCGTCGGAGCCCACACCCATCTCGGTGTAGTTGCCGTCCAGGATGTTGGCCCGGTGGTCCGGGCTGTTCATGAAGGCGCCGTTGATGTAGTTGGCCGCGGCTCCGCCGCTGGTCTCGCCCGAGACCCAGCCGATGTTCTCGCCCGCCGAGCGGTAGGGAACGCCGTAGGCCTGCATGATGGAGAAGACCAGCTGGCCGCAGTTCAGGATGGGGTGGGCGAAGTAGTTGCGCTCGATCATGTCGACCGAGCGGCCGTGCACGGCGAAGCCGCAGCCGCCGTAGTAGCCGCCCTCGCCGATTGTCTGCAGCGTGCCGCTGTAGGAGAGCGAGGCCACGCCGTTGCTCGCCCGGTCCGAGTTGGTGAGCGAGAAGAGGGTCCCGTCAGCGCCGGAGTCGGCCGCGGCGGGAGCCGCGCTGCCGGCGAGGTGCAGCACGGCGAGGGCTGCCGCCACGGCGCAGCCGGCGGCGATGCCGGCGGCCCGCAGCAGCCCGGCGTGGCCGCTTCGCCCCTCTTCGGGCTCGATCAGCCAGGGGGCGCGCACCGCATCGCCGGCGCTGAGAAAAGCGCTCCAGGAGCCGGGTCGCTCGTCCAGGTCCATGCGGGCTCCATGTAACCCGCGGCGCGGCCTGGCTGTTCGAGCTTCGACAGGATCGTTGCATCACCTTGCGAGGTCTGTTCCGGCGGCCGGGTAGCGTCATCTCGCATGTCGCTACTCGACCGCGTCCAGCGCAGAGCCGAAGGGAGCACGCCGCTCCAGACAGTCCCGACGCCGGCTCCGCGGCCGGTGCAGCCTGCGCCCCCGGCACAGCCGGCCGAGCCGGCTCCGCAGGTTGCGGAGGCTCCGCGGCCCGCCGCGGTGGCGCCGCCGTCCCCGGCTCGTCCTCGCCCCGCTGAGGGTGGCGAGCCGCCCCGTCAGAACTCGTTGCTGAACCGCACCGGCCTGGGGCGGACAGGGCTGGGCAAGGGG
The DNA here is from genome assembly GCA_019236085.1 of Candidatus Dormiibacterota bacterium. GTDB lineage: Bacteria > Chloroflexota > Dormibacteria > Aeolococcales > Aeolococcaceae > JAFAJR01. The sequence goes on along the minus strand of JAFAJR010000010.1, from coordinate 3,381 downwards.
CCCACCGGGGTGTACTCGGCGCTGCGGGCCAAAGTGCACCAGCGGCTTGTCGAGGAGCTGGCTGGCGACACTGAGAGCACCCCGGCCGAGAAGGTACGCCAGCGCATCGCCGAGCTGCTCAACGAGGTGGTGGCCGAACAGGCGATCACCATGGGGCGCCAGGAGAAGGCCCGCGTCGTCGAGATCATCGTCAACGACGTGCTCGGGCTGGGGCCGCTCGAGGACCTGCTGGCCAACGCCGACGTGACCGAGATCATGGTGAATGGCTACAACCAGATCTACATCGAGCAGCGCGGCAAGATCACGCTCAGCCCCGTCACCTTCGAGAGCAACGACCACCTGATGCAGGTGATCGACAGGATCGTCAGCAGCATCGGCCGGCGCGTCGACGAGTCATCGCCGATGGTGGACGCGCGCTTGCAAGACGGTTCGCGTGTCAACGTCATCATCCCGCCGCTGGCGCTGCGCGGACCCACGGTGACCATCCGCAAGTTCGCCAAGGAAGCATTGACGATCGACGACCTCACCCGGTTCGAGTCGATCACCGACGACATGGTGCGTTTCCTGCGCGCCTGCGTCAGGGCGCGGTTCAACATCGTGGTGAGTGGCGGCACCGGCTCGGGAAAGACGACGACGCTCAACATCCTGAGCGGCTTCATCCCGCACGACGAGCGCATCGTCACCATCGAGGATGCGGCGGAGCTCCAGCTGCGTCAGGACCACGTGGTCACGCTGGAGACCCGGCCTGCAAACGTCGAGGGACGCGGCCGCATCAGCATCCGTGACCTCGTCATCAACTCGCTGCGCATGCGGCCGGACCGCATCGTCGTCGGAGAGTGCCGCGGCGGTGAGGCGCTCGACATGCTGCAGGCGATGAACACCGGCCACGACGGGTCGCTGACAACGCTGCACGCCAACAACCCTCGCGACTGCGTGAGCCGTCTCGAGACGCTCGTGCTCATGGCCGGCGCGGAGCTGCCGTCGCGAGCGATCCGCGAGCAGATCGGTTCGGCGGTGAACGTCATCGTGCAGCAGTCGAGGTTGCGCGACGGTTCGCGCAAGATCGTCAGCATCACCGAGGTGCTGGGATCGGACGGCAACGAGGTGCGTCTGCAGGAGCTGTTCACCTTCCGCCAGACCGGAGTCGACGGTGACGGGCACGTGCAGGGCTTCCACACGCCGACCGGTGCTGTGCCGACCTTCATGGAACACCTCACCACCTCGGGCGAGGGGTTGCCGGAAGAGATCTTCCAGCCGGTGCACGTGGTGGAGAACGCCGGCTAGGGAACGGCCGGGTCAGCAGCCGGAAGGCGCTGTCGGTCCTGGGGTTGCGGTGGTCGATGTGACGGCGTCGTAGCCGGGGTTGTAGATCGAGGTCTGCGCGCAGCCGAGGTCCTGGTCGTCGACGTACCAGCTGCCGCCGACATCCAGCACCGTGAAACGCAACGTCGGTGCGCCGGCGCCGATGTCGTACCCGACGTACGCCCAATCGCCGCTCTGGCTGATCAAGGTGTACGTCATCTGCGGCGCGTTCTGGCAGCGGCAGATCGGAGCCGCGCCTCCGGCCGGTGCGGAGAAGGGATTGGAATCAAGCCGGTCACCGAAGCGTTCCGTCACGGGGCAGGGCGACACTGCATACGAGTGCTGGCAGAACTGGTTGGTCCCGCCGTCGTTGGTCACGTCTTTCACCGCGGTGACCGGGTCGGCGGCGCCGCTGCCCACCACCGGCGTCGCCGGCAGCGTCGGCGCGGCGGTCGGCGCCGGAGTTGCGGTGGCCGTCGGGGCAGGAGTGCCGCTCGATGACGGCGATTGCTGCGACCCGGCGCCGCAGGCCACTAGCGTCGCAATCAGCACGGCGACACCGGCAACCCATCCAGCGGCGCGGCGCGACATCGCGCGCGATTCTCGCATGAAGCCCCCGCTCGGAGCGACGGCTGCGGAGTTTTTGTCAGCTGGCCCTGGCGAGATGCTGGCCGTTGCGCTGTTCAGCTGCCGCCTGCCGGCGGTCGGGGAACAGCGCTGCGAGTCTCGGCGGCAGCGGGATGCCCATGTCGAACAGGCGGTCGATGATGCGCGGCCTGATGCCTGTGGGGTTGAACTCGCCGAGGATCTTGCCCGTGGTGGCGTCGGCACCATGCGACTCGAACTTGAAGATCTCCTGCATGGTGATCATGTCGCCTTCCATGCCGATGACCTCGGTCACCGCGACCACCTTGCGCGACCCGTCCTTCAACCGGTTCAGCTGCACCACCAGGTTGATGGCGCCGGCGATCTGCTGACGGATGGCCTTCAACGGAAGGTCCATGCCGGCCATCAGCACCAGCGTCTCCAGCCTGGAGAGCATCTCGCGCGGAGAGTTGGCATGGATCGTGGTCAGCGAGCCGTCATGGCCGGTGTTCATCGCCTGCAGCATGTCGAGCGCCTCGCCGCCGCGGCACTCACCGACGACGATGCGGTCCGGCCGCATGCGCAGTGAGTTGATGACAAGGTCGCGTATGTTGATGCGTCCCTCGCCGTTGATGTCCGCGGGGCGCGACTCCAGGCGGCACACGTGCTCCTGGTGCAGCTGCAGCTCGGCGGCGTCCTCGATCGTGACGATGCGCTCGTCGATGGGGATGAAGCCGCTGCACACGTTGAGCAGCGTGGTCTTGCCGGTGCCTGTGCCGCCGGAGATGATGATGTTGGCCCGGGCGAGGACGCATGCCTGGATGAAGGAAGCGGCCTCCTGGGTCAGGGTGCCGAACCCGATGAGGTCACTCGCCTGGTACGGGTCCTTGCTGAACTTGCGGATGGTGAGCAGCGGCCCGTCGAGGGCCACCGGCGGCAGCGCCGCGTTGACGCGCGAGCCGTCGAGCAGCCTGGCGTCGCACAGCGGGTTGCGCGCGTCGATGCGGCGGCCCACCGAGCTGACGATCGTCTCGATGACGCGCAGCAGGTGCGCCTCGTCGTCGGAGCGGATGTCGGTCAGCAGGATCTTGCCCTTGCGTTCGACGTAGACCATGTCCGCTCCGTTGACCATGATCTCGGTCAGGCTGTCGTCATCGACCAGCGGACGCAGTGGTCCGAGCGCCTCGAGATACCGAGAGTCGATCTTGGCTGGGGCTGTGCTCACCGGACGGGCTCCTCTGCAAACGCGGATTGCGTGCCGGTCGATTGTGCTTGGGCACCCTCCGATGTCGGTGGCGAGCAACCGGTTCGATACACGATGGTTTCCAGCTTCGGACGAACCCTGCGCGTACGATCGACGCGGATGAGCACGAACCCCGAGCCCATGTGGGCCGGCCGTGCCGAGGCGGAGGACTGGTTCGGCGAGGGGACCGTGTTCCGAACCGAGGAGGAGCTGGCCGCGGCACTGCTGAAGCTCGCCGGCGACCGGCCGCC
>JAFAJR010000298.1 GCA_019236085.1 Candidatus Dormiibacterota bacterium | reverse complement strand
GAATGACATGGTCGTACCAGCCGTCGGAGTCGTCATACGCGATGACGATCGCGGTGTCGCGCCAGAACTTGGACTGCTCGATGTCGTTGATCGTGCTGACCAGGAAGTTCTGCTCGTCGAGCGGATCCGAATACCCGGCGTGACCGTCCTGGTACCTCGCGGCCTTGAGGTAGCTCACGGCGGGCAGATTGCCGTGGTTCAGCGCGGTGTAGAAGTCGGAGAGGTCGTACTGATGGTTGGCCTGGTCGGTGTGGCCGATCGCCGCCACGCTCGTGGGCGGCAGATGGTGCGGGTTCGACGTGCTGGCGTAGTACTGGAACGGTTCGTGGTGCGGGCTGTAATCGGTCTGCGTCACGCCGCCGATGTTGGCGTGCGACGAGCCGCACACAGCGGCGCCGCCGCTGGTGGTCGAGGTCGGTGCGAACCCACCCTCGAACCATCCCCAGGTGACGCCCTTGGCGTTGAGGAGGTCGCCGACGTTGGTGCCGCTGAGCGAGATCGTGCCGCTGCCGCTGCAGTCGTCGAACGCGGGATCGGCGTCTCCGTACACCGTGCCGTTGTCGGTCACGCCGGCGAGCACCGCGGGGCTGGCGCCGTGCGTCTGGCCGGAGATGAGGTTGAGCGCGCCCGGCGTCGAGGGACCGAACTCGGTGTCGTACGAGTTGTCGCTCATCGCGAACCACTGCGCGTAGTTCCACAACGCGGTGACCGTGTTGCCGTCGTAGTAGTCCATCACGAGACCGGGCTCGCCGAAGTCGGGCGCCGAGCACGAGCTCGTCTCTGTGTACTGTTGGTACTTGTCGCCCAGTCCGCTGTCCAGCGCCTGCTGCTCCGGCGTGTACGCGTGGTCCTGGTCGCACACCAGCGCCTGGCTGTGTGAGAGACGCTGCGGGTTGGCGCCGTTGGGATTGTTGAGCAGCAGTGCTCGCGAGAGGCCGTTCACAGTCGGCGTGTCGTCGCGCGGCGTGAAGCTGCTGCCGTCGGTATTCGCCGCGTGCGGATAGGTGCCGAAGTAATGATCAAAGGAGACGTTCTCCTGGAAGATGACGACGATGTGCTTGATGGGCGTCTTGGTGTCGCGATGTGAGTCGCTCGTGCCGCCCTGCACCTGCGCGTCAGTGACCGGACGGCTGTTCGACTCGTGCGAGGCCACCTGGACCACGGTCCCTGCGGCCACTGTCGCCACCGATCCTGCCACCAGCGCGTGTCGAAGCACTTTGTTCATGCGCACTCCCACTAGCCGGGTGAGCTTGCTCCCGGGTCAGGAGGCACTGTGCGTCGCTGGGGATGAAGCAGTCAGCCGCCGGCGGCAATGGAATGGTGATGCGAGGATTAAGAGGCGGTGATGCCACACTGGCGGCTGCCATGACGGAACACGCAGAGCGGCGCCGGCTAGTGGCGATGGCATGACACTGCCCAGCACCATGGAGGTCACCGTCGTCCTCACACCGCGCGGCGGATCCGGCGCGTTGCACGGCACCGTCGAAACCTTGCGCGGCACCCGCGTCGGCGAGCGGCAGCACCTCTCCTATGCCACCCTCGAATCGGCCCATGGCGCCGACCCACGTCACATCGAAGCGCTGCGCGCCCACGCCGCCTCTCACGGGCTCACCGTCAGCGACGTCAACGCCGTGGGCCCGTCGGTGAAGCTGCGCGGCGACGCAGATGCAATGGGTTCCGCGTTCGGCGTGCACCTCGTGGAACGCCGCAACACCATCAACGGCGCAGCGGCCACATACCTCGACCATGACGAAGAGCCCTCGCTGCCGGACGCGCTGAGCGGCGCCGCCGTCGCGATACTCGGCTTGCGCACACGTCCGCTGGCGCGTCCCAAGTTCGTGGTGGCCGGACCGGCCGCGGCGGGGCAGGGCAACACCGCGCTCGATGTCGCCCGGGCCTACGGCCTCCCGGCGGGAGCGGCGGCGAGCGGATCAGTGATCGGCATCGTCGAACTCGGCGGCGGCTACACGGATTCCGATGTGACGGCATATGCCGCGGCACTGCGTATCGCCGTTCCGCAGGTCACGGCTGTAAGTGTCGATGGTGTCAGCAACTCGCCGAGCGGCTCGGTGAGCTCGCCCGACGGCGAGGTGGCGCTGGACATCGACGTCATCGCGGCTGTGGCAGCGGGTGCCGCGATACGCGTGTACTTCGCGCCGAACACGGAGCAGGGCTTCGTCGACGCGATCGCCACGGCGGCACGGGACGGGTGTGTCGCGGTCTCGATCAGCTGGGGCGCACCCGAAGCGGACTGGAGCAGCAGCGGCATGCAGGCCCTCGACCAGGCGTGCCAGGGAGCGCTCGCCCTGGGGACGCCGGTGTTCGCCGCCTCTGGCGACCGCGGCTCCGCCGATGGCATCAGCGACGGCAGGTCGCACGCGGACTTTCCGGCGTCAAGCCCCCACGCTGTCGGATGCGGCGGCACAGCGCTGCCCGCGCTGACCGTGGCGCAGGAGACGTCGTGGAACGACCTAGCCGCGGGCGGGGGCGCCGGAGGTGGCGCGGTGAGCGACGTCTGGCCGCTTCCCGCCTTCCAGCAGCAGGCGAACCCGCCGCCGTCGGTGAACGACGGCAAGGTCCGCCGCACCGTCCCCGACCTGGCCGCCGACGCGGCGCCGGCAACCGGCTACCGGGTGCTCGTCGGCGGGAGCTGGTACATCCTGGGCGGCACAAGTGCGGTGGCGCCGCTCATCTGCGCCATGCACGCCCTGGTCGACAGCGCCGTCGCCGCAGCGCATCCTGGGCAGCGCATCGGCGACTTCACCTCGGTGCTGTACGGCACGCTGGCGCCGGGCGGCGGTGTTCACGACATCGCTGACGGCAGCGGCAACGGACAGTACGTCACGCGCCCCGGCTACGATGCGGTGACCGGCTGGGGATCACCCGAGTTCGGCCGCTGGATGTCGCTGCTCACCGGAGACTGAGACATGCCACTGCACACAGGACGGCGCGGCGACGACGCTGAACTCGCAATCAACCCGCTGTACGCGCGCTTCGGCACCCATCGTGTGCCGAAGCTCCGCCTGCCCGAACACGAGCTGGATGCAGACGCGGCGTATCAGCTGGTCCACGACGAGCTCATGCTGGACGGCAACGCGCGGCTCAACCTGGCGACGTTCGTGACGACGTGGATGGAGCCGCAAGCCCAGGCGCTGATGGGCGAAGCGGCTGACAAGAACGTCATCGACAAGGACGAGTACCCGCAGACCGCGGAGATCGAGCGCCGCTGCGTGCATATGCTGGCGGACCTCTGGCACGCACCGCAACACCGTGAGGCAGTGGGCTGTTCGACCACCGGATCGAGTGAAGCCGCGATGCTCGCAGGGCTGGCCATGAAGTGGCACTGGCGCGCCCGGCGGCAGGCGGCGGGCTTGCCGTCAGACAAGCCCAACCTGGTGATGGGCGCCAATGTGCAGGTGTGCTGGGAGAAGTTCTGCCGCTACTGGGACGTCGAGCCGCACTACGTCCCGATGGAACGCGACCGGCTGCATCTCACGGGCGAGGTCGCGGCGCCGCGCTGCGACGAGAACACAATCGGCGTCGTCGCGGTCATGGGTTCTACGCAGGACGGGAGCTACGAGCCGGTGGCGTCGATCGCCGCGGCGCTCGACGCGCTGCAGCGAGACGGCGGCCCCGACGTGCCGCTGCACGTGGATGCAGCCTCGGGCGGTTTCATCGCGCCGTTCCTGCAGCCCGACCTGCAGTGGGACTTCCGTGTGGAGCGAGTCGTCTCCATCAACTCCTCGGGCCACAAGTACGGCCTGGTGTACCCCGGCGTCGGCTGGATCGTGTGGCGCGACCGGGACAAGCTGCCCGAAGATCTCGTCTTTCATGTCAATTACCTGGGTGGCAGCATGCCCACGTTCGCGCTCAACTTCTCGCGCCCCGGAGCCCAGGTGATCGCTCAGTACTACACCTTCATCCGGCTGGGCTTCGAGGGCTACCGCCGCGTGCAGCAGGCGTGCCAGGACACGGCTCGCCACTGCTCCGCCGCCATAGACCACCTGGAGCACTTCGAGCTGCTCTCGGATGGCAGCGAGCTGCCGGTGTTCGTGTTCCGTCTGCGCCCAGGCATCACCGCATACAGCGTGTTCGACGTCTCCGACGCCCTGCGCAAGCACGGCTGGCAGGTCCCGGCGTATCACTTCCCGCAGAACGTCGAGGACATCGCGGTGCTCCGAGTGGTGGTGCGCAACGGCTTCACCCGCGACCTCGCCGACTCGCTGGTTACCGACCTGCGGCGCGAGCTGCATCAGCTCGACCAGCTCGCCGCCCCGCTGCCGCAACACCCGGCGCGCACGCGGTTTCATCACTGACATGGACGAGCAGATCAGCGCCGCCCGGCGAGCCTGGACCGTCTTCGAGCCGGTGCACGCGGTCGTCTACTTCGCACCGGAGGCGCGGTCCCACTTCGACGCTGCCGGACTCAAGGGCGGCTGGATGGGCTACTTCGCCTCACGCTCCGCCGCGATGGGTCCTGTTGCGGCGGCGGTTGTGGTCGCAACGTTCCACAACTTCCAGCCGGCGATGGTGGAGCGCGCCATTCCCGATGCCTGGTCGTTCGCCACACCGGAGCGAGTGCTGGAGGCACGGTACGCTGCCGTGGACGCCATCCTGCGGCGCATGTGGGGCGATGTCAGCGCCGCCGACATCGGCGAGGCTGCCGAGCTCGCGGCCCAGGCGACGCAGCTACTGCAGCCGGACGGCCGGCCGCTGTATGCCGCGCACGCAGCGCTGCAAACGCCATCCGAGCCCCACCTCGCGCTCTGGCACGCCTGCACGCTGCTGCGTGAACATCGCTTTGACGGCCACGTGGCGATGCTTACCGGCTACGGCGTGAGCGGGCTGGAGTCGCTGGTCCTCGCCACCGCGCAATCACACCTGGATCCCGCCATGCTGCGGCGGTTTCGCGGCTGGACCGAGGATGAGTGGAACGCAGCAGTGGCGTCGCTGCAGCAGCGTGGTCTGCTGGACACGGCCGGCGCGCTTACCGACGCCGGAAGCAGGCTGCACGCTGCGGTCGAGATGCGCACCGACGACCTCGCAGCAACCATCTGGAACCGAGTCGATCCGCAGGCACGTGAACGCCTGCACACCATCCTGCGCCGGCGTGCGATGCAGCTCGAAGGTGAGGGCGGCATCGCGTATCCCAACCCAATCGGCGTGCCGCGGCCGGCCTGATCAGCGCGGCCGCAGGCCGGAGATCACCCGGGTCACCCCAAGGCTGTCGCGTTTCGAGCGAACATCAACCAGGCCGCCGTGGCGCAGCGTCGTGGCGCAGCTGCGTGCCAGGTATGTGCCGATCTCCACCAGCAGCACGCCGCCCGGCCGCAGCCAGCGATGCGCCGCAGCGGCGAGCTCACGCACCATGCCGAGGCCGTCGTCCGAGCCGTCGGTGAGCGTGTGCAACGGCTCGAAGTCGCGGATCTCGCGAGGCAGGATTCGCACCTCGTTGCGGGCGACATACGGAGGGTGAACAGTCATGACGCTGACGGAGTCCCGCAGCCGCGAGGGAAGTGCCGACAGCATGTCGCTCACCCTGAAGTGCGCATTGGCAGCGCCGATCCGCCTGGCATTCTGCCGGCAGAGCCGGATGGCGGCCGGCGAGATGTCGAGGCCCCAGACGTCCGCCGAGCGAACCTCATGTGCCATCGCCAATGCCATCGGTCCCGCGCCGGTTGCGACATCGACACCGATGCGCTGCCGTGGTGCTCGCCGCAGCGCGCTGATCGCCTCGGCTGCGAGCAGCTCACTAGAGGCTCGCGGCGCAAAGACGCCGCGGCGCACGTGGAGATCGAGCCCGCGAAACTCGAAATGACCACGAATCTGCGCCACCGGCTCACCGTCGACGCGGCGGGCGATCATGGTGGCGAAGCGCCGCCGCTCCGCGGCTGAGATCGCGCTGCGGCGCATCGCAGCGTCCAGCGGCCTGCCCAGCACCTCGATCATCAGCTCTTCAGCGTCCCAGCGCGACTGCGACGGCTGCCAGTGATCAATCGACCGCGAACGCCCGATGGTCGCAGCAGCCTCGAGCAGCAACTCTCTCACCGTCGGCGCGTGTTTCGCCGTCATGTCTCACTCCACAAAAACCAGCGCGGTGCTGCGCAGGCGGCGCAGCTTATCGGATGCGCCGGGCCGCGGGAAAGGCCTCCAGCAAGGACGGATCGATCCAACCAGCCGGCGGCGAGGCGAGCCCCGCGTTGTGGGAGAAGGACCACACCGTGTCCCAGCCGCCGACACGGATGCGATACAGCAGATAGCGCGATGCGGTGCATTGCAGCGTGCCGGCGTTCATGGTGACGGCGTCGCGGAATCCGGCCGCAGCGACGGTGTCTGCCACCACCGCGTCGACGTCGCCATACGGATATGCAAAGTCCAAGACCTGCCGGTGCAGCAACTGCTGGAGCGTCGCCTTGGATGCGTCGATCTCGATCGCGGCCAGCTGCGGCGGCACCGCGTCGAGGTCGATGTGGTGCACCGTATGGGCACCGATCACCATGCCCAGGCTCGCGACCTGCAGCACCTGCGCCGCCGTCATGTAGCCCGGGCGGCCGATGAACCCCGAGACCACGAAATCCGTTGCAACGAATCCCTCGCGCAGCAGCACGGGCACGGCAGCGGTGGCGAAATCAGCGTAGCCGTCATCGAAGGTGAGGACGACGGGGTGCGGCGGCAACGGCGGGCCGCCCTGCATCGCCGCGAACAGCTGGGCCAGCGTCACCGGGTGCCCGCCCGCGATGCGCATCCAGTCCATCTGCTGCTGGAAGTCCGCGGGTGTCACCGAAAGCCCCCATCCCAGGCGGTCGAGCGGGTCGGGGTTGACCCTGATGTAGTGGTACACCAGGACGGGGACGCTGACGCACGTCGCCGCCGTTCGCACCGGGGTCGCGGCAGTTCGCACGCGGCGCACCATGGGATGTACGCGCAGTGTCTGGTTCGGCGGTGACGTCACCACCGAAGGCACTGTCTGCCCCGCCTGCGGCGCAGTCTCGGCGATGGCGACGCACATGCCGGCGACAATCGTGAGCACCGCGAGCGACTTCGAGAACGGCGACCGAACGCGTCGCAGCATGCGCCAATTGTGCGGCAGGTCTGCCCTCAGCGCGCCGTTGACGCGGTGTGTGTCTCCGCAAGTGGCGGCATCCACACTGTCTTCACGTTGACGAACTCGTGCATGCCGACACGGTGCAGCTCGCGTCCGTAGCCGGATTCCTTGACGCCGCCGAACGGAATGCGCGGATCGGAGTGAGTCATCCCGTTGATGAACACACCACCTGTCTCCAGAGCGCGCGCCACACGGCGCCCGCGGTCGATGTC
>JAFAJR010000122.1 GCA_019236085.1 Candidatus Dormiibacterota bacterium | reverse complement strand
GGGCACAAGTATCGGGGCCGATTGAAGCAACAGGAGAGCACGAATGGACGACACAGCTACGAAGGTGAGCGCGCTGCTGACGGAAGTCTCGGAAACGCACCATCGTGTCTTTCGGATCGTCGATGGCGTCGACGACGACTGGGCCTCGTGGTACGCGCAGTGGTTGATGGACCTGTCGGAGCTGCCGCAGCTGCTCGGAGCACGCCCGGTGCGCAGCCACCTCATCGCTCTGCTCGTATCACTCGACGAGCGCTACACCGCCGCGAAGCACGCCGAGACATGGCAGGACTTCTACGCGCATGAGCTCGTGCAGCGAATGAGCGGCGGGGCCTGACAGTCCGTCCATGGTGGCTGACAGGTCAGCGGTCCGTTCGCTGGAACGCATCGCGTATCTCCTGGAGCGGGCCCACGAACCCATGTACAGGGTGCGGGCGTTTCGCAACGCTGCCGACGTGGTGCGAACCCTCGATGCCGAGCAGGTTGCGCAGCTTGCGCGAACCAGCGCGCTGACCAAGTTGCCCGGCATCGGGCCCGTGACCGCAAAGGTCATCGCCCAGGCTGTGTCAGGAGAAACGCCGGCGTACCTGCAGCGGCTCGAGGAGTCGCAGAGCGATCCGATCGATCCTGCTGCCGACGCGATGCGAGCCGCACTCCGCGGCGACTGCCATGTCCACTCGGACTGGTCGGACGGCGGCAGTCCCGTCGATGTCATGGCCCGTGCTGCACAGGAGCTGGGTCACGAATACATGGTGCTCACCGACCACTCGCGGAACCTGACAGTGGCGCATGGGCTCAGCGCCGAACGTCTGCGCGAACAGCTCGAGCTGGTGGCACGCGTAAACAACGAGATGGCCCCGTTTCGCATCCTCACGGGCATCGAGGTGGACATCACTGAGGATGGCGAGCTGGACCAGGAACCGGACCTGCTGGCGCAGCTCGACGTCGTCGTGGCCAGCGTCCACTCGAAGCTGCGCTCGCCGTCCGACGTGATGACACCGCGCATGCTCGGCGCGATTGCCGATCCCAACATGGACATCCTCGGGCACTGCACCGGGCGCATCGTCGTGGGACGCGGACGCCCCGAGTCAACCTTCGACGCCGAGCGGGTCTTCACCGCATGCCGTGAGCATCACGTCGCCGTCGAGGTGAACTCGCGCCCGGAGCGGCTCGATCCGCCGAAACGACTGCTCCGTCTGGCGCTCGAGCTGGGCTGCGACATCTCGATCGACACTGACGCGCATGCACCGGGCCAGCTGGAGTGGCAGATGCACGGTTGTGAGCGTGCAGTCGCGTGTGGTGCAACGCCGGACAGAGTCGTCAACACACTGAACGCTGTTGATCTGATCGCCTGGTGCCGGCGTGAGTCCCGCCGATCCTGAATCAGAAGATCGGCGTGATCGGCGGGCTCATCACGGCGACCCTGCCCGGTCGTCAGCGACGACCGACAGCAGCTCCCACCGGCCTGGCAGGCCGCGAAGTTCCACCTCGCCGCGCTCTCGATACACCAGCCGTGACCCAGGCGTGAGGTCGCGCACAGTGCTCGAGACCAGCACCTCTCCGGGACCTGCCAGGGCTGCGATGCGGGCCCCGGCGTGGACCGTCACACCACGAATGGACTCGCCGACCATGCGGCATTCGCCGGTGTGCACGCCGGCGCGAATGTCGATGCCGATGCGATGCACTGCATCGCGGATCGCGCATGCGGCACGCACTGCGCGTGCCGGACCGTCGAAGATGGCGAGGAAACCATCGCCTGCGGTGTCGATCTCGCGGCCGCGAAAGCGATCCAGTTCGCGACGCACGATGTCGTGATGCGCTTGCAAGAGCTCGCTCCACGCAGCGTCACCCAGCGTTGACGCGCGCTGCGTCGAGCCCACGATGTCGGTGAAGAGGACCGTTGCAAGCACTGCGTCAGCGTCGGCGTAGCCGTGGGTGCCGGTGAGGAAGTCCTCGATGTGGTCGAGCACACGATCGGCGTCTCCCACCCAGGGAAAGTGGTCGTCACCGGGGAGCTCGACGAACCGTGCGCCCGGAATGCGCGACGCTATCCACCTGCCCTCCTCGACGTTGACGTCACGGTCCCCGGTGTGGTGCATCACGAGCGTGGGGACGCGGATCGTCGGCAGCACGTCGCGGACGTCGACCTGGGTGTTCATCTGCAGCAATGCCACCGCATCGCCAGGACTGGCGCTGTGCCGGAAGTACGTTGCAAGGCGCTGCCGGAACGCGGCGTCGCCGGCTGCGCTCGGCGCGTAGTGGTCGACGTCGACGGTCTGGCCCCAGTGGCGCTCCGTCTCGGCAGTGTCCACAGCGCGTTGCTCGGGTGTCGGAGCCCACGGATAGTCAGGACTCCACACGCGTTTGGCAAACACACCGAGCGTGACGAGCGCCACGGTTCGCTCCGGGTGTGCCGCGGCGAACAGCGTGGCGAGCGTGCCGGCTTCGGAGTGACCCACCAGCGCTGCTCGCTCCGCACCGACGCTGTCCAGCACCGCTCTGACGTCGTCCATTCGCTCTTCGAGCGTTGGAAGATGGTCGCGCATGACGCGGTCCGACAGGCCGGTCCCACGCTTGTCGAACAAGATGAGTGTCGAGAACGCAGCAAGACGGCGCAGGAAGTGCGCCAGCGCCGGCTCCTCCCACGCCAGTTCCACGTTCGAGACGAATCCCGGGATCCACACCACGTGCAGAGCCCCGCTCCCCACGACCTGGTATGCGATGTTGAGTCCGTCACTCCGCGCGTAATGCGTCTCGGGCGCCGCCATGTACTGATGCTCTCAGACCCGGCCACCCTGGATCAGCAGCACCGCCGCCGCGATGAGCCCGGTGGCGACCGTCGCCAGGCCTGACACCAACAAGGTTCGCTGTGCGCCGAGCCAGCCGCTGAGCGGGCCGCCGAGCGCAGTCCCCAGCGGGGTGACGACGATGGTGACAGCGCTGCGCGCCGCCAGCACCCGCGACAGCAGCGCCGCAGGGCTCTCACGCTGAAACACCGTCATCGACAGAGCGGGATACGGCGCGTAGAGCAGACCGCCGAGCGCGAAGCCGGCCATCGCAGGCACGGTGAGCGTGAGGAGGCCCATGGGGATCAGCGCCGCGCCCCAACCCACCACGCCCACGACCAAGGTCGGCCACAGTGGCAGGCGCCGGGCCAGCCCCGTCACCACGCTGCCGGCGGTTGCCCCCACGCCGAACACGGTCCAGAACAGGCCCAGAAGGCCGGCGCCGCCGTGCAGCGAACCGGTCACGTACAGCGGAAGTGCCACCTCGACCGGCCCGTACAGGAAGTAGTAGATGACTGTCAGCAGGAGCAGGCCGGCGAGGACACGGTTTCGAGCAATGGCCGAGAACCCCGGGGAGCGAGCACCTGACTCCCCTGCAGGGCTCGCGGCGGTGGTGCGCCCCGGCGCGGCGAACGCGGCAACGGCAAGCACGGCGAAGGTGGCCGCGTCGATGGCGATGGGCAACCCCGGTCCGGCAACGGCGGCGAACAACCCGGCAAGCGCCGGCCCCACCACGTACGACGCCATCCCGAAGCCGGTCAGCAGCGCGTTGCCCGCGGTGTGGAGCTCCCGCGGCAGGTGCTCATCGATCAGCGTGTACTGGCCTGACAGTCCCCAGGCATGGACCAGCGACGAAGCCGCGAGAAGCGCCACGTAGAGCCACTGGCCGAGACGTCCCATCGCGTACAGCACCGGGATCGCACCGAGAGTCACTGCTCGCAGCGTCGAATCGACCGCCACGAGGTGCCGTCCCGAGAGATGCCGCAACGGCCGCGCAAGCAGCACCGCTCCCGCTGCGCCGGGGAGCGAATACGCCGCCACCGCAAGGCCGACGAACAACGCGCGGTCGTTTGCCGTCGACAGCGCGATCGCCAGCCATGCAACAGCCACCACCGCCATGCCGTCGCCCACCGCCGACACCGCGAACGCCGGCAGCAGCCGGCGCAGCACCGGGTGCTGCAGCACCGGGAAGAACGCGGTCAGCCGCGCGCCGCCACTGCGACATCCACGCTGTCGCCTTGGTTCAGCGATTCCCTGTCGCGAACCTCCTTCTTGACCACGAGCTGAGCGGACCCGTCAGCCCAAGGAAGCAGGCTGCCGCGCCACGACGTCTTTCCGATGCGCGCCTCAACTGCGATGGCGCCGCGACGCTCGAACTGCTTCAGCGATTGGCGAATGGCGGCGGGAACATGCACGTACCACCAGGTGCCGTCCTGGTCGCGTTCCAGCGTTGCGGTGAAGTGCATCGACACGGCGCGTGGTGGCGATCGTACCGTTGCGCTCTCATGCAGCCTGTGTTGCGAACATCGCGCCTCGAGCTGGTTCCACTATCTGACGAGCATCTCGAGCTCGAG
>JAFAJR010000154.1 GCA_019236085.1 Candidatus Dormiibacterota bacterium | reverse complement strand
GGAACCGGCAAGCTGACAGCCACGCTGGTTGCGCTCGGAGTCGACGCTATCGCCGTGGAGCCCGACCCAGCGATGCTCGCGGAACTGCACCGAGACCTCCCCACTGTCCGTGCCCTCTCGGGTAGTGCCGAGGTGATTCCGCTGCCGGATGCTTCCGTGGACGCGGTCGTCGCCGGCAACGCAATGCACTGGTTCGACATGGACCTCGCAGGACCGGAGATCGCCCGGGTGCTGCGATCGAACGGCACCCTGGCCGGCCTGTGGAACGTCTTCGACGATCGTGTCGGTTGGGTCGCCGAGCTGGCAGCGGTCGGCGGGAGCGAAGCGCTAGGGACTCGCGACACGCTCAGCGGCTGGCGTACCGCGACCATCGATGCGCATCTACCCAGACGGAGCTCGAGAGCCCGTTTCGGCTCGCCGGAGCAGGCTGAATTCGCCCATGGGCAGCGCCGGAATGCGCCCTCTCTCGTCGCTACGTTCGCGACCAAGGCGGGAATCCTCGTCATGCCGGACGAGGAACGAAGAGCGCGTCTTACGCGACTCCTCGCTTTTCTCGAGAACAGACCAGAAACCGCCCGCGGCGAGTTCACAGTCCCGATGCTGACCGGTGTGCTCCGCGTCCGGCGACTCTGAAATGACGGTCATACTGGCGCGATGTTTCTCGACGTCCGTGGCGTTCGCCTGAACGTCGTCTCGTTCGGTAGCGGCACGCGAACATTCGTCGCGACTGGCGGATGGACCGGCAGTTGGGAGTTGTGGCAGCAGCCGTTCGAGGTGCTCACGGCGATCGGCTGGCGCTGCGTCTCGTACGATCATCGCGGCTCCGGCGAGTCGCCGGTCGAACCCCAGCAGATCACCGTGGACACGCTGGTCGACGACATCGTCGGCGTGATGGACGCTCTCGGTATCGAAACGTGTGTGCTTGGGGGCGAGTCGATGGGCGGGGCCATCGCTCAACTCGCGGTGAGCCGGTACCCAGACCGGTTCACGGGTCTGGTCCTGGTCGACGCGACCGGCATGGAGTGGAGCGAGGGTCGAGCTCGATTCGCTGCCTCGGCTCGCGCTGACTATCCGACGCACGTGCACGGTTTCGTCGACACGTGCATCCCAGAGCCTGACTCCGACCATGTGCGCCGCTGGGGCCGACACATCCTCATGCGAGCAGAACCCGACCAGGCGGCACGCTTGACCGAGGCCTGGGGCGACCGGCCGATCGAGTTCGACGCAGCGCGGATCGCCGTGCCGACGTTGATCATTCACGGGGCCGATGACAGGATCGCTCCCATCGACTACTCCCGACGGCTCTCGGAGCAGATTCCGGATGCC
Source organism: Candidatus Dormiibacterota bacterium (assembly GCA_019236085.1). Lineage (GTDB taxonomy): Bacteria > Chloroflexota > Dormibacteria > Aeolococcales > Aeolococcaceae > JAFAJR01. The sequence continues at coordinate 5,088 of JAFAJR010000154.1, read as the reverse complement.
GAGCTCATCGTCCTCGACGGCGCCGGCCACGTGCCGACGCTGACGCGCCCTCATGTTGTCGCCGAGGCGATCGACCGCCGCTTCCCGTCCTGACCGGGTTTGATTGGCCGACCAGAACCTCGACGCCGTGCTGGACGCGCTGATCCAGGCCCTCGTGCACCGTGATCTCGCCGGCACACTCGCCTGCCTCTCTTCGCGGCAAGAACCCGCGGTGCTGGGCTCGGAAGCCGGGGAATTGGCGCTCGGACGAAATGGCGTTGAGCGCTTCTTTCGACGGATCTATGCCACGCCCCAGCCCTTTCGATTCGACTTCCCGAGGCGGTCTTGGAGCGTGCATGGCGACGTGGCCTGGCTCACGGCCGATGGAAGTGTCGTTGAGCCGGCAGCAACGGACCGCAAGCCATACCGGCTCACCGCTGTGTTCATCGTCGAGGACGGGGCGTGGAAGCTGTCCTTGTGGAGCGGTTCTGAGCCGGCAAGCCCAGCTTCGCGTCGAGATTGAGTTGTGCCCCAGGAAGAGCCAGCCAGCGTCGGATGCGAGGCCAATTCGATACGGTTCGGGCCATCGTGAGATCACTCGGCGGACCCATCGCGCGGGCTTGGCAATCACCAGCGACGAAATGGGCCCTCGTCTTCGCGTGCATCACCCTGGCGACGCTCTGGCTCTGGCGCGTCCCTCCCGCTGGGGCGGCTTCCACCGCAAATCTGGGGACGTGGGGCGAATGGATTGCCGGCATCGGCTCGGTCTCGGCCGCGGTTGTCGCGCTCAGCGCCATAGTTATTCAGCGTCATGCGGAGGACGTCAGCAAGCGCACAGCCATCGCCGCGTGGATGGACGTCGAGGTTGATCCCGAGCGCGGCCAACCGTACTGGACGGTGAAGGTTCGTAACGACACGGGGCTGCCGGTCTTCCAATGGGCGATCACCAGCAGCAACGGCTCGGTGCACCTCTGCTCACAGGAAAACGGTCCAATTGTCCCCGACATGAGTCGCTATCTCCTCGCGGCAGAAGAACCACCTGATCAGTCACGCGCCGTGGCGTTGGTGTTGGAGTTCAGGGACCGACTCGGCAAGCTCTGGAAACGGGATGACAGCGGACGAGTCGGTGCGTTGCGAGCAATGAGCGGCTGTCCCAACGCCCGTGGCTCAGATGGATAACCTCCTGGCGCCGGGCCAGGCGCGACGGATCCACCCCGTCGGAGTTCGGATCGACATCACCGAACGCGCGGGGGGCGCTGCCTCGCGCGTCCTCCAGGAGACGCCAGCACCGCAGCTGCGGCCAGCCAGACTGGCGGCCACCCTGCCCGCGGCGGTCACGTCCCTGATCGGTCGAAGCGAAGACCTCGATTCAATCACCGAGCTCGTTCACAGCCATCGGGTCGTGACGGTCACGGGACCGGGCGGCGTGGGAAAGACGAGCGTCGTTCTCGAACTCGCACGGCGGCTCACATCAGAGTTCGCGCGCAGCGTGGCATTCGTCTCATTCGCGGACGTCACCGACATCGCCGACTTCATTCCAGCCCTCGCGAATGCGCTCGACGTCAAGGAGGCTGAGGGGCGCTCGTCTTTCGATGGACTCGTCGCGTTGATCGGTGACGAACGAGCGTTGCTCGTGCTCGACAACCTCGAGCAGATCGTCGCGGCGGCTCCAGAGATCAGCCGGCTGGTTCAACGCTGCCCAGCAGTCCGGGTCGTGACGACGAGCAGGACGCCTCTTCGGATCGCAGATGAAGTCGAATATGCGCTCAGTCCGCTTTCGCTGCCGCCGCCGTCAGGCGTGACGTCAGCCAACGCGCTGCTCGCATCCCCTGCCGTTGCTCTCTTCGTCCAACGTGCGCAGATGGCACGCAGTGCCTTCGGCTTGACAGACGCGAACGCCGCGGCGGTCGCCGCGATCTGCCGGCGGTTGGACGGGCTGCCGTTGGCCATCGAGCTGGCTGCGGCTCGTCTCCGCCTCCTGTCCCCGGAAGCGTTGCTGGAGCGGCTGGATCACGCCCTCGATGTGCTCACGTCGGGAGCGCGCGACGCCCCGACACGGCAGCAGGCGCTGCGGGCGACGATCGACTGGAGCTACTCGTTGCTGACTGCTTCGGAGCAGCGCCTCTTCAGTCGCATGTCTGTGTTCGCTGGAGGATGCACTGTTGACGATGTCGACGCTGTGTGCTCCGAGCCAAGGACAACCAGCCTCGACGATCTCGAGTCCGTGGTCGAGAACGCCCTGGTGCAGCTGGCCGCCAAGGGATCGCGGCTGTCGATGCTCCAGATGATCGCTGAGTACGCGCGCGAACGCCTCGATGCCTCGAATGATGCAGCGCAGGTCGCGATGCGTCACGCCCGCCACTATGCGGACTTGGCCCACGAGATCCGTCTCGGCGTCGAAGGTTCGAACCAGCTGAAGTCCATCGACCGCGGCATCATCGATGAGGGAAACATCGTCGCGGCGCTCGACAGTCTGCTCAATGCGGCGAGAAGCGGCGACACGGATGCGTGTGAAACGGGGATGCGGATCTGCGGGGATCTCATTCTCTATTGGCACATCCGGGGAAAAAACATCACGGCCCGTCAATATGCACAAGCATTTCTCGACGCCGATACGGTGGCTGCGCCATCGATGGGCCGCGCGGGGGCTCTGGTCACAGCGGGTTTGGCGTCGTGGACCCTCGGTCAGTTCGAACGATCGAACGACGAGCTCGCCAGTGCGTACGCGATCGCAGCCGAGATCAAGGCCGATCGCGAACTCTGTTACGCACGGTTCATCGGAGCGCTGGCGCAGATCGGTCTCGATCTCGAGCAGGGATTGAGATGGACGAGCGAGGCCATCTCGCGAAGCCGCGCGATCGGCTTCACGTGGGCCGAGGGATTCTCGCTGACCATGGATGGCATCCTGCAGACAGTCGCAGGCAACGTCGAGACGGCTCGTCAACAGTACGAGCAATCACTCGAGATCCAGCAGCGAATCGGCGACGAGGAGGGCGTCGGCCTGTCGCTCGGTGGCCTCGCCCAGCTGGCGGCGATGCGTGGTGACCTCGGTGACGCCCTCGATTCGTACGGTCGGTCACTCGCTGCATTCCAAGCCTGCGGCGACCGCGCTGAAGAAGCGAGGATTCTCTCCGAGATGGCCTGGACCCACCTACAGAATGGCGAAAGCGCGTCTGCGCGTGACCTGTTCTTCAAGTCGGTGCAGGCATACACCGACGTCGCGAGTGTTCGAGGCGTGGGCTTGTCGTTGATCGGACTCGCCGCCACCGAGGCCGTGGAATCCCGTCCCGATAATGCGGTCCGGATCGCGGCAGCTGCCGAGGTGTACGCAAATCAGGAAGGCATCGTCAACGTGTACTCAGACGAGACTCCTGGTCGCCGGTTCGTGGATGAGGCGCGTGCTGCTCTGCCCACCGACCAACTCGCGCGTGCGACTGCAGACGGCGCGAAGTTCACCATCAAAGAAGCACTCGCAGTGGCCAGGGGTGACTGAGGCATCATGAGCCTACGGTTTGGCGTGCTCACCTTCCAGGCGCTGCCGTTCCCCAGGTTGCTCGACGATGTTCGGTTCGTGGAGGCGCTCGGCCTCGATGCCGTCTGGCTGGGCGACCAGACCTATCCCGAGACCGAGCCGATCCTCGAGGCCTGGACGTCGCTGGCAGCCCTCGCCTGCGGCACAGAGCGGATCCGGATCGGGAGCAGTGTCACAAACGTCGCCATGCGCAACCCGATGATCCTTGCCAGGCAGGTCCTCACGGTGGACCAGATCTCGAACGGCCGGCTCGATGTGGGTCTGGGGGCGGGCTGGTACGACGTGGAGCACACGTCGATCGGCGTCGACTTCCCCGATGGCAAGGGTCGCCTCGGCCGGCTGACCGAGGTGGCCGAGATCCTCGACCAGGCGCTGCGAGGCGGGCGCGTGACCTATTCGGGCGAGCTGTACCGGATCGCCGACGCCATCGCGAACCCGCCGCCAACGCAGCAGCCGCGCCCGCCGCTGTGGATCGCCGCCAACGCGCGCGGGTCGATGACGTTGGCGGCTCGGCTCGCCGAAGGGACGGCCACGTACAGCCACGCCGGGTTGACGCTGGCCGAGACGGTGCCCGTCTTCACAGACAGCATGCGCCGCCTGGATGAGCTCTGCCTCGAAGGGGGCAGGGATCCTCTGTCGTTGCGGCGGAGCTATCTCACCGGGATTGCGGACGAAGTCATACACACATCGCGCGACGCCATGACGGATTTCATCGGACGCTTCTCCGAAGCGGGTGCCACGGACCTGATCTTCACCTTCTTTTACCCCTCACTGGCGGACAGAGACGCCGGTGTGCGGGCCGGTCGGTTTTGCGACCGTCGAAGCCTCGAGATCCTGGCGGCCGATGTCATCCCGCAGTTCCGAGCTGACGCTCGTCCCGCCGCCTGAACGCCTCATAGAGCGCTTGATAGTCGTCGCCGCCATGACCGAGCTCGATCGTGCGAATGATTCCGGCGAGCAGTGTGTCGGGGATCGACGTGTCGACGCCCGCGCCGGAGCTGGTTCGCACGAGCTGCCGCGCCCATGACTCAAACGTGTGCGTGGAGGCCGTTCCTGACGGGTACGAACCGGAGCCAATTGCTCCTGCCCGCTGCTCCACGAAACCGTCGGCGAAGAGCGACACCTGTGCGAGGAAGTCCCGAAGCGGCAGCGAGCCGGCTTCACACAGTGCCATGGCGTGAAAGAGCATCGCTTGGCATCCGTACGACAGCTCGAGGAGCGCGTGGTCCATCGTCGCAGAGAGGCCGAACTCTTCTCCGAGATACATCGAGTTAGGTGCGAGCACCTGCAGCCACGATCTGTACTTCTCGAACGCCGGTTGCCTCCCGCAGTAGAAGGCCTTGGCGCGGTCGCTTCCGATCAGGGCCGGTGAGACGAGAATGGCTCCCGCAAGATACGAAGCACCGCATCCCTCAACCCACGAGGCCTCGTCGCGAGCATCCGACGGCGTCGTGGTGGTCAGCTGGATCAGCACCTTGTCGTGGAGCGCGCGCTCTGTGTCCGCGCTTCGCAGGGCCATCCGGCACGCCGCCGGATTGATGAGACAGACGATTGTGACTTCACTAGCACGGAACACT
>JAFAJR010000106.1 GCA_019236085.1 Candidatus Dormiibacterota bacterium | reverse complement strand
GCGGACCACGCACCCAGTCGCGCGCCGTGGCCGAGGCCCGCGGCGAGCAGCCGTTGTCGTTGCCGCCGCCGCTTTCGCCGGCACAGCAGACGGCGGCTGCGCCATTGCTCGACGCCGTTGCTCGCCACGCGCACCGCCGGGTGCTGCTGCATGGCGTGACCGGAAGCGGCAAGACCGAGGTGTACCTCACAGCCATCAGTGCCGCGCTGGAAGCTGGGCGCGGCGCCATCGTGCTCGTTCCCGAGATCGCGCTGACGCCGCAGATGATCCGCCGCTTCGCGGAACGGTTCCCGCTGCGAGTTGCGGTGGTGCATTCGGCGCTCACCGACGCCGAGCGCGCCGCCGAGTGGCGGCGCATCCGTGACGGCGAGCTCGACGTCGTGGTGGGTTCGCGCAGCGCGGTCTTCGCGCCGCTGGAGAACCTCGGCATCGTCGTGGTCGACGAGGAAGATGCGCAAGCCTACAAGCAGGACCGCGTGCCGCGGTACCACGCTGTGGACACCGCGTTGCTGCTCGGCGAGCTGGCGAATGCGCCGGTGGTGCTGGGCAGTGCGACGCCGCGCGTCGAGACGTTCTACCGGGCGCACACCGGCGACCTCGAGCTGGTGTCGCTCCCCGAGCGTGTCACCGGCAGGGCGCTGCCGCCGATCGACGTCGTGGACCTCCGCGAGGAGCTGCGTGCTGGCAACGCAAGCCCGCTGTCGCACGAGCTGCGCAGCGCGCTGCAGCACTGTCACGATGACGGCGGTCAGTCAATTCTCTTCCTCAACCGTCGCGGCACGGCGACTGTCGTGCTCTGCCGTGCCTGCGGCGCAGCGCTGACCTGCAGCAACTGCAGCGTGTCACTTGTGCATCACGCCGAGCGGCACCGCTGCGACTGCCATTACTGCGGCCTGTCGATGGCGCTTCCCACGGTCTGCCCTGCCTGCGGATCGCGAGCCATCCGCGGACTGGGCATGGGCACAGAGGCGCTGGAACGCGAGGTGCGCGAGGCTTTTCCCCAGCTCAGGCTGCTGCGCATGGACCGCGACACCACGAGATCACGCGACGCGTATTTCGACATCTACGAGCGATTCCGCGCCCACGATGCCGACTGTCTCATCGGCACGCAGATGGTGGCCAAGGGCTGGGACCTGGGCAACGTACGACTGGTCGGCATCGTCAACGCCGACACCTCACTGCACTTTCCCGACTACCGCAGCGGCGAGATCACGTTCTCGCTGCTCACCCAGGTCGCCGGCCGGGCGGGACGCGGGGATGAGCCGGCGCGGGTCATCCTGCAGACGTACAGCCCGGGGCACTACGCCATCGAGCACGCGACCACGCACGACTACCTCGGATTTGCGCACGACGAAATCCGCGTGCGCCGCAACCTGCAGTTTCCGCCGTACGCGCGGCTGTGCGTCTGCACGTTCTCGCACCGCAGCGATGGCACCGCAGAGCGTGAGGCTCGGCAGGAGTGCGAGCGGCTCTCTGCTACACTCGGACACGGCGACGGGCTCGACGTCCTCGGTCCGACGCCGGCCTTTCTCCACCGGCTGCGCGGCGAGTATCGCTGGCAGATCACGGTGCGAGGAACAGCCATCGAGAGGGCGTTTTCGCATCTTCCTCGCGGTCGTGGTTGGATCATCGACGTCGACCCCTCCGCGTGAGAAGGAGGTAACGACAGTGCCGGTGCTCCCCATCGTCATCACCGAGGACCACAACGACATCCTCACCAGCAAAGCGTCGCGCGTGCCGCGGGTCGATGACGGCATCCGCAAGCTCATGGACGACATGGTGGAGACGATGTTCGCAGCCAACGGTGTGGGTCTCGCAGCACCGCAGGTCAACGTCGGCCTCCGCGTGATAGTGCTGCGTGTCGAGAACCAGATCTACCAGCTGGCGAATCCCGAGATGGTGCGCTGCGACGGCGATCAGACCGGATTCGAAGGCTGTCTCTCGATCCCGGGGTGGGTTGGTGAGGTGACGCGCTGCGAGCGCGTTGTCGCCAAGGGGCTGAACCGGCACGGCAAGGAGGTGCGCATCAAGGGCAACGGCCTGCTCGCCCGCGCCATCCAGCACGAGATCGACCACATCGACGGCATCCTGTTCACCACGCGCATCAACGAGGGAACGCTGCGCGAGGTGTCGAAGGAACCGGAGACTGAGGAGGCGGCCGTCTCCGGGGTGTGAAACTCGTGGTCATGGGGACCGCGGCGTTCGCGGTGCCCACGCTGGAGGAATGCGCCTCCCACCACGAGGTGCTCGCTGTAGTCACGCAGCCCGATCGTCCTGGTGACCGCGGTAGGTCTGCGCCGCGCCCGGTGCGCGACGCCGCGCAGCGCCTCG
>JAFAJR010000032.1 GCA_019236085.1 Candidatus Dormiibacterota bacterium | reverse complement strand
ACCTGCTGGGCAATGCCGTCAAGCACGGCCCGGCGGACTCCGACATCGACCTCGCGGTGCGGGCCGAGAACGGCCACGCCCATTTCGTGGTGCGTGACCATGGCGACGGCTTTCCCCCGGAGGACGCGGACCACCTGTTCGACAAGTACTTCCGCTCGGTGGCCGAACGCCATCGCAAGGTCCCCGGCAGCGGCCTCGGTCTCTACATCGTGAAGACCGTTGCGGAGCGCCACAACGGCAGTGTTGCCGCGCGCTCCGAACCGGGACGCGGGGCCGAGTTTGAAATCATTCTCCCCATGCACAAGCAACGGAAGTCGTGACGGCGACGACGCAGCGGGTCCGTATGGAGAAGGACTCGATGGGTACCTTCGAGGTGCCGGCGGACGCCTACTACGGCGCGAACACCATGCGTGCCAAGCGGAACTTCCCCATCAGCACGCTGCGCCTGCAGCGGCCGTTCCTTCGCGCGCTGGGTCTCATCAAGCAGCAGTCAGCCGAGGTCAACCGCGAGCTGGGTCTTCTCGAGGCAGGCCTGGCGCAGGCGATTGTCGATGCCGCGCAGGAGGTGGTCGACGGAACGCTGGACGACCAGTTCATCGTCGATGTCTTCCAGACGGGCAGCGGGACGTCGACCAACATGAATGCCAACGAGGTGATCAGCAACCGCGCCATCGAGATGCTGGGCGGCGAGATCGGGTCGCGGACCCCGGTGCACCCCAACGACCACGTGAACGCGGGCCAGTCATCGAACGATGTCATCCCGACGGCGATACAGATGGCGGCTGCTGTGGAGATCCACGACGCGCTGCTGCCGGCGCTGGATGCACTGGAGGCATCGCTGCGCGACAAGTCGAACGAGCTGTGGCCGGTGGTGAAGACGGGCCGCACCCACCTGCAGGATGCGACACCCATCCGCCTGGGCCAGGAGTTCCTCGGCTACGCGGGGCAGATCGAGCGTGCCCGGCGGCGTTGCGGCGAAGCGGTGGCGACGCTGGTGGAGCTGCCCCTCGGCGGCACCGCGGTGGGCACGGGCGTCGGGACGCACGAGAAGTTTGCGTCGCGAGTCATCGCGCGGATTGCTGACACAACAGGGTTGCCCTTCCGCGAGACCGACAACCATTTCAGCGGGCAGTCGACGCTCGACGCGGTGGTCGCGGCAGGCGGAGCGCTGCGTGCCGTCGCGGTCGCGCTGTACGCCGTCGCCAACAACATCCGGCTGCTGGGCTTCGGACCGCGGGCCGGCGTCGCCGAGATCGCCATACCCGCTGTGCAGCCGGGGTCCAGCATCATGCCGGGCAAGGTCAATCCCGTCATCAACGAGTCGGTGACGATGGTTGCGGCCCAGGTCATCGGCAACGACGCGACGATTGCCTTCTGCGGCGCCGCGGGATCGCTGCTGGAGCTCAACGTGATGATGCCGGTCGCGGCCTATGACCTGCTGGAGTCCATCGCCATCCTCGCGGCCGCATCGCGCAACTTCGCGACCCAGGCGATCGACGGCATCACGGCCACCGACAACGGCCCGGCGATGGTGGAGCGTGGATTGATGACGTGCACTGCGCTGGCGCCGCGCATCGGCTATGACGCGGCGGCGGCGATCGCCAAGGAGGCCTTCGCCTCGGGCAGGACCGTGCGAGAGGTGGCGCGGGAACGCACCGACCTCACCGAGGATGAGCTCACGTCGCTGCTCGACCCGGAGGCCATGACCAAGCCGGGTCGCGGCCTGCCGGCAGGCGGATGAGCAAGGCCCCGCCGAAGACTCTCGCCGTCGTGGGGGCCGGCGCGATGGGGGGACAGATCGCGTTCCAGGCGGCGCTGCATGGATACGACGTGCACCTCGTCTCGCGCAAACCGGAGCGACTGCAGACCGCGTGCACTGACAACGGCGAGCTGCTGCGACGGCGTGTGGAGAAGGGAAAGCTGGGCGCCGAGGAATGCGAGGCGGCGCTGGCCCGGGTGCAGGCGTCCACCGACCTCTCGCACATCGGCGGATGCAGCGTGGTCCTGGAGTCCGTCGCCGAGGATCGCGAGGTGAAGCGCGAGGTGCTGCAGCGCATCTCCGAGAACGCGGATGTTGACGCCATCATCGGCACTAACTCGTCGACGCTCTCGTCGTCGTTGTTCGAGCAGGACGTGCGCAATCCTCAGCGCCTGCTGAACGTGCACTTCTTCAACCCGCCGCTGGTGATGCAGCTGGTGGAGGTGGTGCGTGGAGAGCACACTGCGGACGCGACAGTGGAGGCGGCGATGCGCTTTGTGAGCGACATCGGCAAGACGCCGGTGCTCGTGACCAAGGAGACCTACGGGTTCATCGCCAACCGCATTCTGTTCATCGCTATGCAGGAAGCGTTCAGGCTGGTGCAGGGCGGCTTCGTGACGGTCGAGGACTGCGACCTGGCTGTGCGCAACGGCCTGGGATGGCCGATGGGGCCGTTCGAGCTGGCCGACCTCGTGGGACTGGACGTCGTGGAGGCGATCCTCGCCGAGGGTCACGCCCAGACCGGCGAGGACAGGTGGACGCCGCCGGCCATCCTGAGCGAGCGCGTCCGCCGCGGCGACTTGGGCAAGAAGTCGGGGAGCGGCTTCCGGACGTAGCCGTCGGGGAAGATCGCTCCAACGGCACCGGGGGTTCCGCGCTACGCTACGGCGATCGTGGCGCGAGAGGGAGTGGGTCAGGGACCAGGCACGCGGCGAGTTGCAACATTCTTTTCCAGCGCATTCGGGTTGGTGGCGTGTGCCGTGCTCGCCGCCTGCAGTGCGAGTTCCGCATTGTCGGCGCGTCCGTCGCCGCACTCATATTCACCCACAGCGGCCCTACCGGACCTCACCGCACTCCAGGAAAACCTTCCTGCGACAACACAACTGGTGGGCCTGACAACGGGGCATGGCACGGAGGCGTTGGCGCCATTCACGAGCCACGGCACGCTGGTAATCGAGTATGCCTGCGCCGGATCGGGAGCGCTCACCATCCAATCGGTGGGAAGCAACCTCATCGACACCAGGCTCCTGTCGGGTTGTGGGTCCGGCAGCGGGAGCATCACTGCACCAGGCGACGCGAAGGACGTACCCTTCTTCACGGGAAAGTCCTTCACGCTGCAGGTCGTCGCCGGCGCGTCGATGCAATGGGAGGTCTACGTCGGCCAGCTGCTGACTCCGTAGCAGGGGAGGCTTTCGTCGGGGGGCCATAGCAGGTTCATAACCTCTCCTTAAGGGCTTCACCCTGGACTCGCGTCGTTCGGAGCGAGCAGGCTGAACAGCGCTGCATCAGGGTGAGCATGGAAGGAGGTCCACCAATGCGTCCAGTGATCCGGCGGGTCCTGACCACGATCGCCGCTACGTCGACGGCCACCGCCATCGCCGCTACGCCGCAGATCGCGTCAGCGCACGACCACGACGCCTTCAGAGTGACGCTGCTCGTCGACGGTACGACGCTGCGTCACGCTGTCGGCTCACACACCGAGGCGCTGAGCAAGCCCGACGACATCACCTACGCCGGAGGGCGCATCTTCGTCGCCTTCCAGAACGGCGTCGGCTCGCAGGGCGAGGCCAGTACCACGGGCAACCTGAACAGCACCATCGTCGAGCTGCGGCGCGACGGTGACGTGGTCCGACAGTGGGATATCACCGGCAAGTGCGACGGCCTCACCGCCGATCTGGGCGACCATCGGCTCATCGCGACTGTGAATGAGGACGGCAGCTCGAGCCTGTACACGGTCAACCTCGACACAGGCGACGTCGACCACTACACCTACAGCATCGCCCTGCCCAGCAACGGTGGCACCGACGCCATCACCGTGTACCACGACCGGATCATCGTCAGTGCCTCGGCGCCCGGCACCACCGGAGGGCCGGCAGCGCCGGACGCTTCGTATCCCGCCGCCTACTCCGTGACCCTGCACCACGACACGCTCGTCGCCGACGTGCACTCGCTCTTCAGCGATGAAGCGACGGCGTCCGTGGCCAACGAGAATGCGAGCAACGAAGGGCAGCCGGTGCAGCTGGGGCTGGTCGACCCCGACTCCAACGCCGCGGTGCCGGAGGACAGCCCGCGTTTCGCAGGCAGCTTCGAAATCACCAGCCAGGGCGACCTGCAGCAGATCTTCGTGCGCCATCTCGGCCAGACCGACGAGTCGCTGCGCGTGCTCAACCTCTCGCAGTCGGTGGACGACACCTCATGGATCTCCGACGCCGACGACACGCTCTACGCCACCGACAGCACCAACGATCGCGTGGTGGTGGTGCGCGGTCCATTCGACCGCAACGAGGTGCTGGTCAACGCCACACCCTGCGACGCCGGCAACGCACCGGCGACCTGCCCCGGGCCTGGTTTCCCGGCTGACTACCTGGCCCAGCTCAACCTCTGGACAGGACAGGTCACAGCGCTGGAGGTGACAGGTCTCGACCTCCAGCCGTCGGGACTGCTCGCCGTGTCGGACGACTCGAGCCGTTGATCCCGGCCGCCGCGATCAGGGTTCGGTGATCTGCCAGGTGGAGCGGAAGCGCGCGAACCCCAGCCGCTGATACAGGCGCTCAGCGGGGTTGCCCTCGGTG
>JAFAJR010000326.1 GCA_019236085.1 Candidatus Dormiibacterota bacterium | reverse complement strand
GGTGGACCTGGTCGACGGCATCAAGGTCTTCGTCGACGACGGCTTCGTGCTGGTGCGTCCGGATCCCGACGAGCCCGCGTACCACATAATCGTGAGCGTCGCCGACGAGTCCGCGGGACATCAGCTGCTCAAGGAGTACAGCCGCAGGGTGCGCGACGTCGTCGCTGCCAGCGCACAAGCCGAACCATCCGGCTGAGGCGGCATCGCTTCTAGCGACACGGGCTCTTCTCGTCGCTCGCCGTACAGAAAATTATCCGGCTCGCTCCTCGTACGACCCTAGCGCCGCCGCGAAGGATGCCGCCTCAGCCGGATGGCCCGCGTAGGCCACGTCGTCGCTACCCTGGCACGACCTCTGCAGCGATGAACCCGAAGAACACTGCCGTCGCCGCGATCACCAACAGATGGAACACCTCGTGGTAGCCGAACACACGTGGCCACAGTTTGGGCCGCTGCACCGCATACAGCACCGCGCCCGCCGAGTAGAGCAGCCCGCCACACACCAGCACCGCAACGCCGCCGGCGCCGATGCGCTGGTACAGCGCAGGCAACGCGAGCAGGGCGATCCATCCTGTGGCGATGTACAGCGCAACCAGCAGGGAACGCCGCAGATGCACGTCGAACAGCGACAGGGCTGCGCCGAGCAGCGCAGCGCTCCATACCCCGGCGAGCAGAAGGATGCGCGCCGCGCCTCCGAGGAGCACCCCGACGACCGGCGTGTACGTGGCGGCGATGAGCAGCGAGATATCCGCGTGGTCGATGCGACGCAGCAACGAGCGCGCCGATGCGTTCCAGGTGCGGCAGTGGTACAGCGCGCTCACCGAGAACAGCAGGGTGAGCGTCGCGCCGTAGACGGCGACAGTGGCCAGCTTGAGCGTGTCGTCGCGGGCATGAACCATCAGCAGAGCCCACCCGGCGACGACCGGCGCAATCACCGCGGCATGCGACCAGCCGCGCAGCGCCGGTCGCGGCGCGGTCGCGGTCATGTCAGTCACATCAGGCGGCTTCGGAGACCTCCATGGTCTCCTCGCGGCGATGCAGCCACTTGGGCGCGTACCAGTTGACACGTCCCAGGAGACGCATCGTCGCCGGCACCACGAGCGCGCGCACCAGGGTCGCGTCGACGATCACCGCAACCGCCATTCCCAGCCCGATCGCCTTGATGGTCACCACACTCGCCAGGGCAAACGCGATGAACACGCAGGCCATGATCGCCGCTGCCCCGGTGACAAGGCGGCCGCTTCGCTCCAACCCGTCAGCCACCGCGGCGCGGTTGTCCTGCCTGCGGCGCCAGGCCTCCTGCATGCGCGTCAGCAGGAACACCTCATAGTCCATCGAAAGCCCGAACACGATGCAGAAGAGCAGCACGGGGATCGTCGGATCGAGCGGGCCTGCGGTGAAGCCCAGGATGCTCGAGAGGTGACCCTGCTGGAAGACCCACACCAGCGCACCGAACGCGGCGCTCAGCGACAGCGCGTTCATCACCACCGCCTTCAGCGGCAGCACCAGCGAGCGCAGCAGCAGCAGCAGCACGAGGAAGCTGCTCACCACCACGAACACGACGGCGGCGGGCGTGTGCTGCACCATGTAGTCGACAAGGTCGATATCAAACGCGGTGTCACCAGTGACCAGCGCTGTGGCCCCGCTGAACGAGTCGTCGCCGCGGATGGTGCGCACCAACGCATGTGCCGCGTCACTGGTGGCGAGGTACGGCGTGCGCACATCGAGCACCGCGATGCTCGAACCGACTGTGGTGTGCACCTCGTCGGCCACAGTTGCGGGGAGCGCCGAGCGCGGGGTGGCAGCATACAGCTGCTGGTACTGCGCCAGCGACAGCGAGGGATCGACGGTGACGTAGCTGCCGACACTCACCACCCCGGTGAGCTGCGCGAAGCGCCGGCTGGCGGCATAGGCAGTGGCAACGTTCTGCTCGTCGAGCGGCGAGCCGTGGGCGAACTGCAGCACCACCTGGATGTCGTTCTGCCCTTCCGCGGGGAAGCTGCTCTGCAACAGCTCGGCGCCGACTCTCGATTCCGCGGTGACGGGCAGCTGCTCCACGTCGCTGTTGGCCAGCTTGATGCTCAGGAACGGCGACCCCGCCGCGAGCAGCACCGCAACCGTCGGCACCAGGACGATGATGGGCCGGCGCATCACGGCAATCGCCAGTCGGTGCCAGAGCCCATGGCCAAACGGACGCGGCTGCAGGAACGGCACGCGCAGTCTGTTGACCCGCGGTCCGAGCAGCGCCAGCATCGCCGGAAGGAAGGTGAGTCCGTACAGCACCGAGATGGCCACCACGATCGCCCCCGCAACGCCCATCGAGACGAGCGGCGTCCCGGTGTAGAACAGCAGCCCCACCAGGCCAATCGCGACCGTGATGCCGCTGAATGCGATTGCTCGCCCGGCGGTGGCCAGCGTTGTCGCGAGCGCGCGCTCGACGTCACCGTCGATTGCCAGCTCCTCGCGAAAGCGCGTGACGATGAACAGTGAGTAGTCGATCGCCACACCGAGCCCGATGAGGGTGACCACGTTCACCGCATACGTGGACACGTCCATCGAATGCGCCAGCAGCAACACCACTCCCGCACCGCCGGCCACCGCGAGCACGCCGACCCCGAGGCAGAGCAGCGCAGCGACGCCGGTGCCGAACACGATCACCAGCAGGATCAGCGCCAGCGGCAGCGATATGACCTCCGAGCGGCGCAGGTCGGACCCGAGCAGGGTGTCGAAGTCGTAGGCGAGGGGCACGTCACCCGAGGTGTCGATCTGCAGCTGCGACGACTGCACCTCGCTGCGGAACTGGCCGAAGTCGGCGCGTGCGGTGCTGAAGTCCAGCGTCACGCCGACGACCACCAGGATGCTGTGACCATCGGCTGACACCAGCGCACGGCTGCTCGGCGTCCCGTCGTAGGGCGTCAGGAGGCTGAGCACGCGCGTGTCCCTGCGCAGCGGCGCCAGCGCCTGTGTCACCGCGGACTGGTACTGCGGATCCGTGTAGGTGCGTGACGCGTCGGTCATCACGAAGCCGAAGGACGACCCCACAGCCGCGGGCAGCTGCTTGTTGGCAAGGTTCGCCGCGCGCGTCGACTCCACGTTGTAGTCGCTGGCGTTCTTGAGCTGGCCGCCGTTGGCCAGTGCGATGCCGGAGAGCACGAAGCACACCACCGACACGGCGAGCACCACCCGGCGATGGGCGTACACGAACCGTCCCCACCTACTCATGGCGTCATGCAGCCCACGTTGCGCCGAGTATATCGGGCGCCGGAAGCGCTACCTGTATGCAGCGCTGAGCTCGCGCTCGACCACCGCGGTGAGCGCCGCGATGAAGGCCGGCGTCGCATTGGGCATGGCGATGCGGTGCATATGCACGCCAAAGGTCCGCGCCTCGTCTGCGGCGGCGACGTCCAGGTCGTACAGGATCTCCAGGTGGTCGGCGACGAACTGCACTGGCGCCACCAACACAGCATCGTGTCCCTCAGCCCGCAAGGCGGGCAACAGCTCTTTCACATCGGGCCGCAACCATTCCTCGGGCGTGTGGCCGGCGCTCTGATATGCGAACACCCAGCGTGAAGCGTCGAGGTCGCAGCGATGCGCGACGGCTGTTGCTGTTGTACGCAGCTGCTCGATGTATCCGGGATCTCGCTCTACAACTGCCCGCGGCAAGCTGTGCGCCGTGAAGACCACGGGAATGGTGTTCCGCTGCGACTCCGGGAGCGCGAGCAGTGCTGCGTCGACCCGCTCGGCGAGGCAGCCCGTCCATTCCGGCAGCATGTGCCACGGTCCGGCGACGCTGATCTCCACGTCTGGATGCGCGCCACGGAATGCGGCGACGGCTCGCTCGTACCCGGAGAGGATGAGCGAGGAGTACTGCGGAGCCAGCACCACGCCGGCGATGCGCGAAGCACCGCGGCCCACCAGCTCGGTCGCAGCGGAGTGGATGCGCGGTTCGGAGTGCAGCATGCCCGCAGTCACGGCGAAGCTGCCTGGGCCGTGGGCAGCGTTGAGCGCGTCCTCCAACCCAGCCGCCTGCGCCAGTGTGATCTCCAGCAGCGGCGAGCGCCCGACAGCGTCGTAGCGCCGTTCGAACTCCAGCACCACGTCGTCCTGCGCATGCCGGCCTCCGCGCACCGACGCCAGGTAGTCCCGCACGCCGGCGGAGGTGGTCGCCGTGCCGAAGGTCATCAGCAGCACCCCGGTCACTGTCGCGCCGTCTCCTCGTGCACCAGCTCTACCAGGCGGCGCAGATGGTCGCTGGGTGTTTCTGGAAGCACGCCGTGCCCCAGGTTGAAGATGTGACCCGGCCGACCGGCGGCGCTGTGCAGCACGTCGCGGGCCTCGGCGGCGGCGACCTCGAAGCTGCCCAGCAGCGCCGCCGGCTCGAGGTTGCCCTGGATGCCGCGGCCCGCGCCGATGCGCGCCCATGCCTGGTCGAGAGGCAGCCGCCAGTCGACGCTGATCACGTCGCCACCTGCCTCGGTGATGGCCTCGAGCAGGTGGGCGGTGACGGTGCCGAAGTGGATCGACGGCACACCGCGCCGCCCCACCGAGGCCAGGATGCGCGCGCTGTACGGCAGCACTGCGCGCCGGTACGCGTCGACACTCAGCACGCCCATCCAGGAATCGAACAGCTGCACCGCCTGTACACCGGCGTCGACCTGGGCGCCGAGGTAGCGGACGGTGACCTCGGTGAGCGTCTCCATGAGCCGGTGCCAGAGCGCAGGCTCGCCGTACAGGATCGCCTTGGTGCGGGCGAAGTCCTTGGTCGGCCTGCCCTCGATGAGATACGACGCGACGGTGAACGGCCCGCCGGCGAAACCGATCACAGCGGTTCGTCCGTCGAGCTCGCGCCGCACCAGGCCGATCGCCTCGAAGAGGTCGGGAGTCGCCTCGCGAGGATCGACCACCTGGAGCCCCTCGACGCCGGCGGCGCTGCGCACCGGCTCATGGACGATCGGCCCCACGCCGGGGTCGATGCTGAAGGGCACGCCCATGCCGAAGAGCGGCAGCATGATGTCGGCGTAGAGGACTGCTGCGTCCACTCCGAACTCCTGCACCGGCATCAGCGTCACCTGGGCGCACAGCTCCGGCGTCCTGGTCAGCGTCAGGATGTCGTAGCGCTCGCGCAGCTCGCGGTAACCGGCCAGGCAGCGGCCCGCCTGGCGCATGAACCAGACAGGAGTGCTGTCGACCGGCTGCCTGGCAGCGGCCGCGAGGAACCGCTCGGCGCCGGTCATGGCGATCGTGGTCGGCACCGCCTGAGCCTACCCAATGGCGGTCCTACGACCGCCGGGTGATGTGCAGCCCTGGAACGCCCGTGGCATCATCGCCTGCGGCCCGCTGCGACGATCCCCCAGCCGGCGCCGCCGGCACCGTCCCATGCAGGGTCCGCAGGAGGAACACGATGTCGGATCCGGCAACCAACCGTCCTGCGCGCCGGCGGCGCAGCGCCCTGCAAGCCGGCCGGCTTACCAGCCGTGCGCTCGTGGTGCTGGCAACCGCTGCGGTCGCTGCCGCTTCGCTTGTGACCACAGCGGGCAGCGTGGCGACACAAGCGGCCGCCGGCTATCACGCCGGCCAGACGATCCTGCCGAATCCCCAGAACGACCTCGACTGCAACGGATGGTCGAACACGTACAAGCCCGTCTCGCCGGGGTTCCGCATGCGCTGCACCGACCCCATCAATCCGCAGCCGACAGGCGAGTACGCCAGCAAGCGCTTCGAGGACAACGGGCACTACGTGGGCCACGACGAGCCGACCGTGCGCTTCTCGTCCGCCTCGGCGAACAGCGGCAACACCATGTCGTACTTCATGCAGCTGCCCACCGACCCGGTGGCCGCGCCGACCAGCAGCAGCACGCCCGTAGCCGACTACGCGGAGCTGAGCGTCGCGCCCTGGTTCGGGCTCGCCATCTGCGACCCACTCTCGTACCCCACCAACTACAACACCACGACGTCCACGCTGACGACCGACAACTGCACGGCTGACAGCGACAGCAACAATGCCAACAGCGCAGGCACGGCCTTCATGGAGCTGCAGTTCTACGCGCCGGGGTACCCGCCCTTCCTCGACGGGCCCAGCTGCGATTCGACACGCTGGTGCTCGGCGCTCAACATCGACAGCCTGACGTTCGAATGCACCGGCACCGGCTCCAGCACCACGTGCAATCCCAACCCGCACTGCGGCGAGCCGGTCAACTTCGCGTTCCTGACCCTCGACGGCGTTCCCACCGGGCCGCCGAGCCCGCAGCTGGCGGACGCGCTCACCCAGACGCCGAACTCCGACACGCTGTACATGAACCCTGGGGACACCATCAAGGTCTCGATCACAGACACATCGACGGTTTCCAGCCTGCCGGCCTTGAAGACTTCGGTCACCGACCTGACCACGGGACAGACCGGCTTCATGGTCGCCTCCGCGGCGAACGGCTTCGCCAACACCAACCCGAACACATGCGACGGCACGGCGTTCAACTTCCATGCCTCGTACGCAACCGCCAACCCGGTCAACACCGTGGGCTGGTCAGCTCTCGAGGGTGGAGTCCTCATGGAGCAGGAGATCGGCCACGGCGAAGCGTGCACCTCGCTGGCCAACCTGGTCCCGGTGAGCTTCACGTACGCCGACCACAACAACTTCAGTGACCCCACCGACTACCAGACCTGCGACGGTGCCATGGAGGCCAACGAGGGCCGCACCGGCCCCAGTCCGACCACGGGGGAAGGACCGTGCGACGTCAACCCGAGCGACGTCAACTTCGGCGTGTGCTCGGGGTCCGAGACGGAGGACCAGGCACCGTGTCCGGTTCCCAACTTCAACAATCCCGGCGAGACCGCCGGCAACCTCTGCGAGTTCTCCGACGGCTACTGCCTGCCCAAGGGGGCGCGCACCGTGACGATCGGCAGCTCGATGTACGTCTACAACCTGCGCCAGAACCTGTGCATGCAGACCGCCACCCAGAACGGCGACCTGGACTACGACGGCCAGTCGTACCAGGCCGACTGGCCTGACGGCACCGGAAACACACCGCGGACCATCAAGTACATCGGGCCGTTCGACAACGCCGGCAACCTGTATCCGAACCTGCAGTTCGAGACCGACGCCCCGGGGTCGGAACAGCTGTGCGACACCACAAGCGGTGCCGGTTGTCAGGTGCCGCCGACGGGCGCCGCTTTCTATCCCTACTGGACGCTGGAGAACACACCGGGTTACGGGCTCGCGGGCCTGCGGCCGACCGGCACCCCCTGCGTCTGGAACTTCGGCAACACGATCGCCAACGCGGGCACCACCATAACCACGGACACCTTCAGCGGGGACGCGCAGTACGGCAGCCCTGATCTGTCGCACTACGGCGGCACGCTGATCACCGGAGGCAGTGCCACCTCGACCGTGGCCAACCCGGCGGACGGCCACGGCAACGGCGGCAGCGGCACGTGCTCGGCGATAACGCAGAGCCAGCTGTCGTATTCGGTGTTCAGCAGCCTCGACCAGCTGGACTCGCACGGTCTCGTCGGGAGCATCTCGCCGACTCCGGGCACCTATCCGACCACAGCGGCGACCTTGAGTGGCGCCCCGACATGGCGCGGCCTGGCGCTGCGGCACGCCGGTGCTGGTGGCTACGCGGTCGATGGAGACGGCACGGTTACCGCGTTCGGTGGCGCGCCGGCCGCGACCGGCGACCCGAGCTTCCCGTTCGATCTGGCACGCGGCATCGTGCTGCTCCCTGACGACAGCGGCGGTTACGTGCTCGACGCCTGGGGTGGCATCCATCCCTTCGCGACCGGCACCAACAGCCCACCACCCGCGGTGCGCAACGGGCCGTACTGGAAATACTGGGACATCGCCCGTGGCATCGTGCTGGACTCGGCCGGCACCGGCGGCTATGTGCTCGACGGCTGGGGTGGCATCCAGCCCTTCTCCAACGTGAACACCGCTCTGCCGCGTGCCTTCACCAACGGCCCCTACTGGAAGTACTGGGACATCGCGCGCAGCATCGTGCTCGACCCCAATGACGACGGCGGCTACGTGCTCGACGGCTACGGCGGCGTCCAGGCGTACGGCGCCGCACGGTACGTCGCGGACGACGCGTACTGGAGGGGCTGGGACATCGCCCGCAGCCTCGTGCTCGAGCCCGGAACCGCCGACCAGGGCTGGGTGATCGACGGGTTCGGCGGCATCCACTCGTTCGACGGCGCGCCGGCCGTGGGAATCCCGTACTACTACAACGGCTACGACATCTTCAGGACGGTCGCCGCGAACTGATACGTCACAGGCTGAGCGTCGACTTCATTCGTACCTGAGGACCTCGAGGGGTCGCACCCTCGAGGGTCCCCAGGCGACCAGCGCGGCGACGGCCATCGTCAGCAGCACGACCCCTGCGATGACCGCCACGACCACGGGCGCACCGACGGCCAGCGAGGTCTTCAGCGCGAACCTGCCCAGCAGGGCAGTGGCGGCGGTGACCAGCAGCATGCCGGTGATGCCCCCGATTGCTCCGACCACGCCGTTTTCCACCAGCACCTGAGCCAGCACCGAGCGGCTGGTGTAGCCCGTCGACTTCAGGATGCCGATCTCGCGCCGCCGCTCCAGCATCGCCAGAGCGACGGTGTTGGCGATGATCACAGCACCGGCGAACAGCGCCAGGCTGGCGATGCCGATGAGCAGGTCCACCAGGTTGCTCAGCACCTGCTGCACCAGCGCCCCCAGGTCGGTGAGGTCGATCACCGAGGCGTCGGGGTCGGCGGTCTCCAGCTGCGTCAGAGCCTGCAGCTTCTGGGTGGGGTCGAGCTTGAGCGCGATGATCGTGGAGGTGCCGGTGTCGCCCAGCTGGGTGATGACGCTTCGGTCGGCCAGGATGGGCTCGAAGACGATCGTCAATGACAGTCCGCTGCCGGTGCGCTTGGCCGGGGTGTAGAAGCCGACGACGTCGAGGGTCACGCTGCGGCCGCTCAGCGTGTTGGTCACGGTGATGGGGTCGCCGAGGCGCACCGCCAGCTTGCCCGTCCGCAGCGAGGCGGGGACTATCACGTTGTCGCTGCCCGCGTCGGCCGCCGAGAGCATGCGGCCCGGCTGTGCCGTGAGGCTGGGCAGCGCGCCCGACGCCAGGTCGTAGCCCTCGACCCCGGCCAGCGAGAACACCTGGAAACTCTCGCCCCGGGGTTTGCCCGGTTGCTGCGGCCCGAGCAGCGTCGCCACCGGCACCCCGCGGACCGTATCGGGTCGCACCCCGATGTCCTCCGTGACCTGGCGGCCCTCAAGCCCGGGCAGCTGCTGCGTGGCGCTCGACGCCCGGGCCGAGTCAGCGGGCGAGGCCACGACGAAGACGTTGTAGGTGGCCAGGTTGCCGAAGGCGTTGCTGAGCTCGGTCGAGATGTCCTGGCCCAGCACCAGGATCAGCCCGATGGTGAAGATGCCCACGAACAGGGCCAGCAGGGTCGTCGTCGTGCGAGCGCGCTGGCGGCCGATGTT
>JAFAJR010000294.1 GCA_019236085.1 Candidatus Dormiibacterota bacterium | reverse complement strand
GCCGCCGGATGGTCTCGGCGTGGCGGAGCAGCGCTGTGATGGTGGGTGCCGCCGAGTCACGCTGGCCGATGACCGCCATGGTCCGCCGCACCTCCTGGGCCACAACGGACTCGGCCTCGGCGATCGCGTGGCGCCGCGAGCCCTGGGTCCCCTCGAGCTGGCGGCCCAGCTCGTCGATGTCGGCGATCGTCACTCCGGGGACTGACGCCGCGCCCGGCGCGACGTCGCGAGGCACGGCCATGTCGACGATGCAGAGCGGGCGGCCGGCCCGGTCCTGTTGCATCGAACGCAGCAGGGACTCGCTCAGCACATGCCCCTCGCTTCGGGTGCAGCAGATGATGGAGTCGACCTCAGCCGCCACGTCGAGCAGCGCCCCGGCGGCGACGGCGCGACCACCGACGGCGGCGGCCACGCGGTGGCGAGAATCGCCCCGCGACGCGGCGATGACCTCACATCCCAGCTCGGCAAGGCGACGTGCCGCAAGCTCTGCCATGGCGCCCGCGCCGACCAGCAGCACCGGCCGGTCGCCAAAGGTCGTGAGGCCGGCACGGAGGTGATCGACAGCTGCTTCAGCGAGATTCCCCGCGTGGCGGCCCAGGTCGGTCTCGCTCCGCACCCGCTTGCCTGCGGTCACAGCCCGTCGAAGCACGAAATCGAGACGGGCGTCGAGCGTGCCTGCTTCCTGCGCCTGCTTGATGGCGTCCTTCAGCTGGCCCAGCACCTGATGCTCTCCGACGACCATGCTCTCCAACCCTGCGGCGACGCGCATCAGGTGCCGCACCGCGTCGTCGCCGTGCAGCACGAACAGGTGCCTGGCGATGAGGTTGTGGCCGCCGGGATCGAGCCACGGGGCGATGCGAGCCGGCACGTCATCGGCGTCGTCATCCGGACAGGTGACATAGAACTCGGTGCGGTTGCAGGTGGACAGCACAGCAGCGGCGTGGAACCCGCCATGGCCCACCAGGTAGCGGAGCACGGTGGGCGCCGCGGTCTCGGGGACCGCCGCAGCTTCGCGGACAGCAAGCGGCGCTGTGCGGTGCGTGAGCCCCGCCACGACGAACCGCATCAGCGCGACGCAGGGCGTGCCGAAGCCAGCGACATGCTTCGATCCAGTATAGGTTCGGTGATCGCCGGATCGTCCCGGCGGCGCTCAAGTCCTAGGATTTCGGGCAATGCAAACGAGTGTGGGCCGGTGAGCGAGGCGGGCCTGCCGCCGCGCGCTCCGTCGCCGCCTCGCCAGCGGTACGGCCGGCGCCGCGGCCGCATCCCGGTGGGCGACCGTTTCGTCTCCCGGCTCGGCCCTGCCAACGGCGAGCCGTTCGCCTCCATCGACGACCCCGACCAGGGGCCGCCTCGCCAGCGGCCGGCAGCGTCGACGCCTATCGCCGAATTGCGTTTCGTGGCCCTGGACTGCGAGACCACGGGCCAGACACCGCACCACCTCGTGGAGCTGGGGGCCGTGGCCTTCACCCTGGACTCGCACCTCATGTCATTCGAGACGCTGGTCCACAGCAACGACCACATCAATCCCTACGCCCGGCGGATCCACGGCATCGCACCGGAGACGCTGCACGGGGCCCCTCCGGTGAGCCGTGTGGTCGCCCGCTTTCGCCGCTTCGTCGAGGGTGCCGTGCTGGTGGAGCACAGCGCTGATGCCTTCGACACCAGGCTCATCGCCCGCACCGTGGGGTCGGACCTCGACGCCGACAACCTCGACACCACCCGGCTCGCGTCCCGGATCTGGGGGCTGCGCGACACCATCGGGCTGGAGCGGCTGTGCGCGCAGCTCGGGGTGACACACCGCAAGCCCCATCACGCGCTCGCCGATGCGGAGGCGACCGCGGCGTGCTTTCTTCGTCTGCTCGAGCTCGGCGGCGCGCAATTCGGCTGGGCGACGTTGGGCGACCTGCTGGAAGCAGGCCAGCCGCCCCCGCTGCGCACTGAGCCGGGCACAGACAGCGCCGCGGCTCGCCGGTCAGCATCGGGTCGTCGCCGGCCGCGGCCACGAAGGGCTCCGCCGCCCGGCCCCGGCGCTGTCGATTCGTATTGACAGCACGTTCGTTCGCCCATACCATCCGCTCGAACCACACACACCCCCGCGCTCGTCGTTTTGACGGTCGTGCTCCATCACGGTTCGCCGGAGGATCCGGGACATGCTGCAGCGCATCGACACAGCTGACGGCGCTGCCGCGCTCAGCGTCCTGGTGGGGGTCCTCGCCCTGTTCCTTCCGTGGTACGGCTACACCTCAGGTTCATCGCACGTCACGGTGAACGGTTTCCGCGCGTCGATTCTCGGCGCGGTGTTCCTGCTGTCGCTGGCGACGATCGCGCTGCTGCTGTTGGTGCGCGGCGGTGTCATAGACGAGCAGCCACCCTCCGCACAGCAGGAACGCACGATTGCAAACGCCGTGGCGGCGGTCGTCGCTGCGGTGGTGGTGCTGCAGTTCGCCCTCAACCTCGTGGCGGGCGGCCGCTCGATCGGCGTCGGCGTGCTGTTCGCGGTGCTCAGCGCCGCGGGGCTGGTCACGTCTGCACGGCTGCGCAGCCGCGAGTACACTCCGCGTT
This sequence comes from Candidatus Dormiibacterota bacterium, assembly GCA_019236085.1. Classification (GTDB taxonomy): domain Bacteria; phylum Chloroflexota; class Dormibacteria; order Aeolococcales; family Aeolococcaceae; genus JAFAJR01. Next base: position 1,724 of record JAFAJR010000294.1, on the reverse strand, counting down.
TCAGCCGCCTGTCGTCATGACACTGTTTCCTGCAGTCAGCTCACGGAGGTAGAGACCCTAGAACGATGCCCAATATGCTCATGGAACCCCCCTGCGCCGCAAACCCGCCGGTGAAGTTCAACATCGACGGAAAGATCCTCGGGCTCGTGCTGGCGATCCTCGCGTGCATTGGCGCCCTGCTGGCTCTGCTTGCGGGCGGGCTCTTCGCCGCGTTTGCGTTTGCCGGCGGCTTCACACTCATCTGGGTGCTCGGCGCGCTCGTCACCGTCGTCGGCTACATCGTCGGCGCGGTCGGCGGCTTCCAGATGTTCACTGGCAACCGGCAAGGTAAGCAGTGGCTGATCTACGGGCTCGCGCTCGGTCTGCTCGGCGCCTTCATCAACATGATCGGGACGATCATCGCCTACTCGGGCGTCAGCAGCATCTGCTCGGCGTACGTCGTCAACTGCGGCTACTCCATCGCCGGTCCGATCATCAGCTTCATCATCACCTTCATCGTTCTGTTCATCCTGTATTACCTGGTGGTGATCAGCCGCTTCCCGGGCGACGCTCCGCTCAGCGCTCCCACCGGGTATGGTGGCTATGGCGGCTACGGCGGCTCCGGTGGCGCACCGCCGCCTCCCCCGCCCGCTCCGGGAACCTGATTCCCAACGATCTTGCACAGGAGCCGGTCTGCCTGGTGGCGGACCGGCTCTTCTCTTTCCTTCCTTAGCGCGAGGGAAAGGCGAAGTCGATCACCAAGGGGAAGTGGTCTGAGGCCACTGCGGCGTCGGGATCCGGCCAGCCCCTGCCACCGACCACGTCGCAGCGGCTGACGAGCTCGGCGACCTCACGAGTGGCGAACGCGTAGTCGATGCGTGCCGCCGGCGACCACGTCGCGCAGGTGAAACCCTTGGCCCGCGGATGCATCTGCCGAAAGCAGTCGACGTAGCCCTCCGTCTGCATCCGCTCGACGGTCCAGCGCTCGATGAAACGACCCAGCAGGCGGTCAACGCCTGCATGCACGGGCAGTGAGCCTGTCAGGGGCCCGACAACTCGCGGCAGCACCGGGATGCTGCCCTCCAGGCGGGGATCGATGCCCGCAGCGAGCCACGCACTGTCGACGTCCTCGGGGCTCCAGTCCTGCCGGTTGATGGGCCCGACCAGGCCGTCGGAGCGCGTGCCGATGACCCCTGCACGGCGCAGCGCGCTCATGCGCTGGAAGAACTGCGTCGCCGCAAGCGGGTCTCCCGGCGACAGCGCATTGAAGTCACCGACCACCAGGTGCGGCTGCGAACGCTCCTGGCGCATGTCGCCGAACACCGCGGTGAGCTCACGCAGCCGTCGTGCTTCACCCTTGGCTCGCTCACCGAACCGCGCCGCAAGGTGAACGCAATGCACACCGAGTGCGGGAAGAGCAGCGCTGCCGGTGTCGAGCCGGCAGTGCAGATGCGACCGCAGCATTCGGCCGGGATGGCGCTGATTGCGCCACTCGAGCACTGGAAGCCGGGAAAGCAGCGCTGTATGCGGTGAGGCAGGATCGCTGGGCTCGCCCAGCATCAGCTGCATGTCGAACGCGGCGGCAAGCCGTCGCGCCAGGTCGGTGTGCGTGACCTCCTGCAGCGCGATGACGTCGGCGTCGATGCGATGCAGCACGGACTCCACCAAGCCCTCGCGTCGCTCAGCGCCGAGCAGGATGTTGTAGGTCGCGATGCGCAGCGTGCGCCGGCGCGTACGTGTTCTCA
>JAFAJR010000228.1 GCA_019236085.1 Candidatus Dormiibacterota bacterium | reverse complement strand
GAACCGCAGGCTGCGGGCGGTGATGCGAGCGCGTTTCGCCGGCCTCGACGTCGTGATCCCGCCGCTGCACCTGTCCAGCGACAACGCCGCGATGATCGGCGCGGCCGGCTGGCAGCGGCTGCAGATCCACGGCCCCGACCCGCCGGGCTTCGACGCCGACCCTGCGCTCCTGGAGTTCGCCTAGAACTTGCTTCCCTGGCAGTCGATTCGCTAGAGTGTTAGCACTCGCCAACTAAGAGTGCTAACACCCAGGAGGTCAACCATGGCGCTGTCCCTTCGTCCCCTCGCCGACCGCGTCGTTGTCAAGCCGCTCGAGCGCGAAGAGGTCACCAAGAGCGGCATCGTGCTGCCCGACACGGCCAAGGAGAAGCCGCAGGAAGGCACCATCGAAGCCGTCGGCAACGGCCGCTACAACGAGCAGACCGGGGCTCGCATCGCGCTCGATGTGAAGGTCGGCGACCGCGTGATGTACGCGAAGTACGCCGGCAGTGAGGTGAAGATCGACGACGTCGACTACCTGATCCTTGCCGAGAAGGACATCCTGGCCGTCGTCGAGAAGAACGGCAAGAACTGATCGCATGCCGGCCAAGGAGCTTCGTTTCGACGCCGAGGCGCGAGCAGCGCTGAAGCGCGGTGCCGACGCGGTGGCAGACGCCGTGTCCGTCACCCTCGGCCCACGCGGACGCACCGTGGTGCTCGACAAGAAGTTCGGGCCGCCGCTGGTGAGCAACGACGGCGTCACCATCGCCCGCGACCTGGACTTCCAGGACCACTTCGAGAACATGGGCGCGCAGCTGCTCAAGGAAGCGGCGATCAAGACGAACGACGTGGCCGGCGACGGCACCACGACGGCCACCGTCCTGGCCCGCGCAATGCTCGCCGAGGGCTTGATGCACCTCGCGGCCGGCGCGTCTCCGGTTGAGTTGCGCCGCGGCATCCTGGCGGCAGCCGATGCCGCGGTGGCCGACATCCGGACGCGGAGCCACGAGGTGAGCGGCGACGACATCAAGCGCGTCGCCACCATCAGCAGCGGCGACGAGGAGATCGGGGTCATGATCGCCGACGCGTTCCAGCAGGTGGGTCGCGAGGGTGTGGTTTCCGTCGAGGACGGCAGCGGTCTCGAGACTGAGGTCGAAGTGGTTGAGGGCATGCAGTTCGATCGGGGCTACGTCTCGCCCTACCTGGTCACCGACCAGCAGGCGATGGAAGCCGTGCTCGACAACGCGCGAGTTTTGGTCAGCGACGCCAAGATCTCGGCGGTCAACGATCTCCTGCCGTCGCTGGAGCTCACGATGCGTTCAGGCAGGCCGCTGCTGGTGGTCGCCGAGGACGTGCAGGCCGAGGCGCTTGCAACCCTCGTGGTGAACCGCATGCGCGGCACCTTCACAGCGGTCGCAGTGAAGGCGCCTGCCTTCGGCGAGCGGCGCGAGGCGATGCTGCAGGACATCGCGATCCTCACCGGGGCGACGGTCATCAGCGAGAAGACCGGCCTGCGTCTCGATGCCGTCCGCGAGGACCAGCTGGGCAGCGCCGGGCGCATCACGGTGACCAAGGAGAACACCACCATCGTGCGTGGCGGTGGATCGGCAGACACCATCCAGGCACGTGCGGCCGAGATACGCAAGCAGATCGATGAGACCACCTCCGAGTGGGACCGCGAGAAGCTGCAGGAGCGCCTCGCCCGGCTCACCGGCGGTGTGGCCGTCATCAAGGTGGGAGCGGCCACCGAGGTGGAATTGAAAGAGCGCAAAGCCCGCGTCGAAGACGCGCTCGCAGCCACCCGCGCTGCCCTGGAGGACGGAGTGGTCGCCGGTGGCGGGGTTGCGCTGCTGCGCGCAGCCCCGAAGCTGGAGGCGCTGCAGCTCGAGGGCGAGGCCAAGGTCGGCGCGTCGATCGTGACCCGAGCGCTGCGCGAACCCCTGCGCATCATCGCCGCCAACGCAGGCCTCGAGGGAGCGGTCGTCGTCAACGAGGTGGTCTCGCGTTCCGGCGACGAGGGCTTCGACGCACGCGACGAGGTGTACGGCAACCTGCTGGAGCGGGGGATCATCGACCCGACGAAGGTGGTGGTGACGGCGCTGACCAACGCGACGTCGATCGCCACCATGGTGCTCACCACCGACGCGCTGATCGCCGACGCACCCGAGAGGGAACAACCCGCTGCCGCGGCGCACAGCCACGGCGGTGGCATGGACGACGACTTCGACTACTGACACACCCGCCGCGCAGCCCATCAAGTAGGCTGGCGGCGGATGTCGACGACCCCGGCGGAGTCCCGCACCACACCCTGGATCCTTCCCGCCGCCGGCATGGTGGGCACGCTGCCGTTCATCACGCGGCGCGTCGGCGACCCGGACTACTGGTGGCACACGCTCACCGGCCAGCTCATCGTGCACAACCGCGCGCTGGTGCGCACCGAGCTCTACACGTACACGGTCAACGGCACCAGCTGGACGGACCACGAATATGGGTCGCAGATCCTCTTCTATGCACTGACCCGGGCGGGCGGCCTGCTCGGTGTCGCGGTGTTCTTCGCTGGGGTGATCTGGGCCAGCTTCGCCTTCCTGCTGCTGCGGATGCGCGAGCGCGTGGTGTCGCCCTTCGTCGCAGCGGTCGCACTGGTCCTGGGAGCCGGCGCCGGCTTTGCCGTGTGGAACCCGCGGGTGCAGATGTTCGACGTGCTGTTCATCGCGATCGAGCTGTGGTGGATCGAGCGTTTTCTGAAGGCCAAGGGCCGCGCCTTCTACTTCTTGCCGCTGCTGGTGCTGTTGTGGGCCAACATGCACGGGGGTTTCGTGTTCGCATTTCTCGTGCTCGGCGTGCTGTGCGTCACGCTCGCCGTGCACTGGCTCCTCGAGCGCTCGTCATCAGCCGGGCGCATGCTTCGTCACGCGCTGCTCATCGCCGCCGCCTGCGTGGTGGCGAGCCTCATCACGCCGTGGGGGCTCGGGCTGTTCGTCTACGTGTGGAAGACGCAGTTCAGCTCGCAGCAGTCCAGCTTCATTGCCGAGTGGCAGTCGCCCGACTTTCACATGACCAACGTGCTGCCATTCGAGATCATGCTCCTGCTGTTCGTGGTGGGCTTCATATGGCGGCGTCCGACGCTCTTCGACGTGCTCATGACGCTCACCGGGCTGGTGCTTGCGTTCAGCGCGGTGCGCTTCATCGTGGTCTTCGTCGTCGTTGCGGTGCCGGTGCTGGCCTGGCAGTGGACCCCGG
>JAFAJR010000162.1 GCA_019236085.1 Candidatus Dormiibacterota bacterium | reverse complement strand
GTGGCCGTGGTGGGCGCGCACGCTGGGGCGCCGACCGCTTCGACGCCTGGCATCGCGACGCGCATGCCGGCCCGGGGACGCCGGCGCAGACGTCGACTCCGGTCTGAGGCGCACGGCGGGGTGGGGCAATCGTTCCGCCCCGCCGTCCCTACCATGGAGGCGATGCCCAGGACCATCCTGGTGGTTGACGACGAGGCCGAGATCGTCCGTCTCGTCCGCGACTATCTCGAGGGCGCGGGCTTCCGCGTCGTCACCGCGATGAACGGAGACGACGCGCTCCGCGCCTCCCGCCGCGACCGTCCTGATCTGGTCATCCTTGACCTCAATCTGCCCGGAATGGACGGACTCGATGTGGCTCGTACTCTCCGTCGTGACGGCGAGACGCCAATCATCATGCTCACCGCACGAACCCAGGAATCCGATCGCGTCGCCGGACTCGAACTCGGCGCCGATGACTACGTCACAAAGCCGTTCAGTCCGCGCGAAATGGTCGCCCGCGTCCGGGCCGTGCTGCGGCGCGCCGATGCGTCCCAGTCTCGCGGCGCGGTCATACACGTGGGCGATGCGATCAGCATCGACCTGCCGCGGATGGAAGCGACTGTTGACGGCAGCAGAGTCGATCTCACCGCGACCGAGTTCCAGCTGCTCGTGTACATGGCCCGTCAGCCCGGTCGCGTCTTTACACGCGCCCAGCTGCTCGACGCCATCCACGGCGTCGCCGTCGAGTCGTACGAGCGCGCGATCGACGCGCACATCAAGAACATTCGGCGCAAGATCGAGCGCGATCCGCGCGCTCCGCAGCATTTGCAGACCGTGTTCGGCGTCGGATATCGACTCAGCGAGAGCGCCGCATGAGCGAGGAGCGGGAGCCGCCGCAGCGCCGCACACCACCGTGGGCCGACGCGCAGCGCTGGCGGCAGCCACCCCCGTGGTGGCCGGCGAACGAACGCTGGCCGCCTGACTCCGGATACCAATGGGGTCGGCGCGGACAACGCATCGCGCGCCGTATCGGCTGCGCCATCGGCCTGCTGCTCCTTCTTATTGCCGCCGGGTTCGCCGCGCTCGTCTGGCTCGTGCTGAGCGCTGTCGGGGTGGTTGGCTCGGGAGGCTTCGGACGGTTCATCTCCGCCGCGGCGCTGCTCCTCGGCCTCGGCGCGTTCATCCTCGCCGCTATCGGGGTACGCCGCCTGACTGCGCGCGCGGAGCGTTTCGTCGATGCGGCCCAGAAGATCGAGTCTGGCGACTACTCCGCGCGCGTTGAAGTCCGCGGGCCGCGCGAGCTGCGCTCACTGGCTCGGGCACTCAACGCCATGAGCAGCCGCGTCGAAGCGGAGGAGACGCGGCGTCGCTCGGTGCTCGCCGACGTCGCGCACGAGCTGCGCACGCCGCTCACGATCATCCGCGGACAGGCTGAAGGCATCGTCGACGGCGTCTATCCCGCCGACGCCGAACGCATGGCACCGATCCTCGCTGCGACCACGCGCCTCGAAGCGATGGTCGACGACCTCCGCACCCTTGCATTGGCCGAGACCGGCACTCTGCGTCTCAACCGTGAACCCGTCGACATCGCGCTGCTCGCGCACGAGACGCTGGACGGTTTCCGCACCGCCGCGGATGAACAGGGCGTGCGCCTTGTGCTCGCCGTACGGCAATCGTTGCCGTCTGTCGACGGCGATCCGGTGCGACTCGGCAGCGTGCTCAGCAATCTGACCGCCAACGCCTTGCGGCACACGCAACGCGGCGGCACAGTGACGCTTGAAGCAACCGCGATTGACGACCGCCGCATCCGCATCGCAGTCAGAGACGACGGCGGCGGGTTCGCGCCGGACGTGTTGACCCGGGCATTCGACCGCTTCGTGCGGGACCAGTCCTCACCGGGCTCAGGCCTCGGGCTTGCCATCGTTCGCGACATCGTTGAAGCCCACGGCGGCACCGTGGCCGCACGCAACAACGTTGATCGAGGGGCGACGGTCGAGGTCGTCCTGCCCGCTACCGGCGGCGCCACCGCCTGACTACCGCCCGGGATCAAGCTACAAGTACAGGTCGGAGCAGAGACTGGACAACGCGTTATCGCCTGTGCGCTCTGCGTGGTGGACGGTTGCGCCGAACCGCCACCGCGACGAGCCCCGCGACGCCAACCAGCAATATCAGCGACGGCGCCTCCGGGACCCCCGTTCCGGGAACCGGGAGATTCGTCAGCATCAGGTCCGCCAGGTCGACCGCCCCTTGCGTGGTCTCGCCTGCCACCG
>JAFAJR010000039.1 GCA_019236085.1 Candidatus Dormiibacterota bacterium | reverse complement strand
ACAGAGAACACAGAGGAAGAAGAGATGATTATCCACAGATTTCGCAGATTTCATTCAGTGAACGGGTCGGGCGAAGGAAGGGAACGCGCATTTCTGAAATACAGTACGTGTTTCTGTGGAGATTTATGATGTCGCCCGGAAATCTGCGTAATCTGTGTAATCTGCGGATCTTTTTCTCTGTGTCTCTGTAGTGAAATTTATGCGAGAAAAAGTAGGCAAAACTCTCTACGATCTGAGCGCGCTGGTGATCTGTCTGATATTTCTGGTTCCGGTGCTTTGGGCCCTCTTTTCCGCGTTTCGACATTCTCGGGATCTCTTCGCTTTTCCTCCGAACTTCGATCTCCACGGGTTTACACTAGAGAATTTCCAAGCCGTATTCGCCAGCGGCAATATTCCGCGCTACGCGTTGAACTCTCTAATCGTGGCGACCCTAAGTAGCTTGCTTACGGTCTTGGCGAGTTCGATGGCTGGCTTTGCTCTGGCGAAATATAAGTTTCCAGGCCGGCGGCTAATTCTTTTTCTTATTCTCAGTATATTGCTAGTTCCATTGCAGGTCTTGATGGTACCGGTCTTCCTGATTCTTAAGACGTTTGGTTGGATCAACCAATTAATAGGAATCATCGTTCCGCCAGCAGCCACGCCCACAGGGACGTTCATGATGCGGCAATATATTCTCGGGATTCCAGATGAAATGATTGAGGCGGCGCGCATGGACGGGGCGACCGACTGGCGGATTTATTGGCATATCATTTTACCCTTGTGTGCCCCTATCTCGGCCGCTCTTGGCATCATCAGTTTTACGTGGCGATGGAATGATTATCTGTGGCCTTTAATTGTGGTTGGTAACCAGGATAACTATACGTTGCAATTATCCCTCGCGAATTTAGTGGGAACGAACACGGTTGAATGGGGCACCTTGCTCGCGTATGCCACGCTGGTATTGCTGCCGGTTCTAGTCGTCTTCCTGCTTTTTCAGCGCTACTTCCTTAAGGGATCGATCAACGCTAGTGTGAAAGGGTAGCGCGCCGTCGCGGCGTTATAGGTTGCGACGACTGCCCGGCGCATCGGCGCCGACAGCGTCGCGGCTCATTTTAGTAAAGCTCGCCTCCAGAATGTGAAGAGGCGTTAAAGAATGTTTTCACCGCATCGTAACCCTTAAACAGAGTCCGCGTAATGGGCGGATTGCTTCCTCCGTAGGTTTCCTGTGGCACGGAGCTGGTGACACCGTACCCGGCTTCATCTGAATAGCCACCGGCGTAAGCCCCGCCCTTGAATTTGCCATTCGGGCCGCCTTGCTGACTGCTGGGGTTGTTGGCTTTATAATATTCATCCGACCATATAAAAACAAATCCGCCCACGCAGACCTGTTCCGATTTCGCGCCGATATTGTCTATAATTGTATTCCATTGTGAGTTCAGGAAATCCGCAACAGGTACGGAAGCGTAATAAGGTCTGCCCGTGCCCATATCGCTATTCGGCACATCATCAAGGTTTTTGATGGGCAGTACGCATTCCGACCCGTAGAAGGCGGGAGCAGGCCTGGTCGTGTGAGGCGTGCCCCATTCGCCGAGAATCAAAGGCTTCGTCTTGCCTAATGCGTTGATTAGTTGCGCGTACTGCGTGAAAGGCGAGTTGCCGGGTACGCCAATAACAGGACCGCGATAGACGTTGATGGTCCACGCGTCAATATTTTTGAGCTTGCCCGACTGTTCGCCAAGTTGGATGGCTGGCCAGTTGTGTGCCGGCGTGAAATTGTCGTTCGTCGCAGTCGTGAGGAACGGTTTCTTGCCCTGGCTGAGCCCAGCGTCGTTTGCCGCATCGATCAATTTTCCGAAATTGGTCCAAAACTGCGGGTTGCCGGTTACTCCGTCGTAGATCTCGTTGCCAACCATATATCCGAACACCGCCGGGTGCGTTACCGTGCTCTTTACGAGTTCTGTATACTGCCTGATGTAGTCGCTAAGGCCGGTTCCGCCGTCCCTAATGTCGTTGCCCACTGTGTAAGAAAACATGATGACGTAAACGGGTTTGGTTCCGTTGTTCCAGCAGTAATCGAGAAAAGCCTTCCAATTTCCAGCGGAACCTGGCGCGCCGGCGTTCAGATCAGGATTGCCGCCATACAGTTTGATCACGTTGACGCCAGCCTCACGGATCTTATCGATGTCCGGTTTCCAAACGTTCGCGTAATAGGGAATGAAATAGTCGCCGTAGGGTATGTATTTTGGTTCGGCACCAGTAGGAACCGGTGCGTAATTCATCCCTTTGATGGCAAAAGGCTTTCCGTCGAGCTTCAGAACGAATCCATCTGTCGTAACGACAGCGGCATCAGAGCGCAGACAGAAAACATAGAGTCCGGCAACGAAGGTGAGAAATATTCCCAGCGTCGCGCCGCGCAACTTTGTAATGGCTATCCATGCCGTCCAGATCTTTAAGACTGAATGGCTTATAATTGTCATAAGTGCGGCGACGCTAACGAAGAGAAAGTTAGAAGTCGACAGAATTCCTTGGTAACTAACAACTAAAATTGCAGATGCAACGCTGTTGCTGCTTGCTGTTTCGGAAAGTGGATAGTAGAGGCCTCGGTGACCCTGATTGCACCAAACCGGAGAGCGACTGCTATCGCCTTCGAATGTGAAATTCACTTCCGGCGGTTTTGTTGTTAGTCGCAAGAGCAAAACAGGCGGCGCGGGTCCTATAATAAATGTGAGTCCCGGAATAGTAGCGGCCTACTATCCGATGTGGCGGATAATGTTTCGGGGGGCGGAGCGTTTGGAAATAGGCGGGGTCATGGTCAAAAATGGTATAACTTCGTTTGGTGCGAAATGACAGATGACAGAAGTGACGGCAATGCGGATCAGGCGGCAACGGTTCACCCGTTGCTTAGCATAATTGTTCCTGTATGGGGCGACGATGATCTCGTGGTCAAGCTGGTGATCGCGTTGCCGGCAAGCGTCCAGTTTTGCGAGTGGATCGTGGTGGCCGTTCGGCCGGCCGAAGTACTCAGAGATTTGGAGCGGCGTGGGGCCATCCGATTGTTTTCATGTGATAGACCGTCACGTGGTAAGCAACAGAATCTCGGTGCAGGCGTTGCCCGCGGGGAACTG
>JAFAJR010000299.1 GCA_019236085.1 Candidatus Dormiibacterota bacterium | reverse complement strand
AGTTCAGACGTGTGCTCTTCCGATCTGATTTCGGAACGTTCGGGCGTCTCGGTAAAACGCCCGAACGTTCCGAAATCGCTGTTTTCGGTCATATCTGGCTCCTTTCGCTTGCTCAGGGTGTGCGTCGGTTGCGACCTCCGCTCGCTGACTCGGCACCGGGCCCTATCACGGCGGTGGTGCCGGTTCGGCTTCGGGCCGGCCAGGGTGAGCAGACAGGCGCCCAGCTGGCGTGATCTTGCTGACCGCTCGCCAGCCCGCTCTTGCACATCAATCCGGACCCGTGTGGTGATGCGGCTGCCGTCACTTCGATGATTCCTGGCGTGGTCGAGATCTACCAGGTCCGCACCGCGCTGGAGGCCGAGGCGTTCCGGGCGCTGGCACAACAGGGCCACCTTCCGCCCGCCGCCTGCCAAGCGGTGGCCGACCTGGGTCGCCTGGACTCCGGTTCCCCGCAGCGATCGGTAGTGGCAGCGGACCTGGCGTTTCACTGCGCCGTCGTCGAAGGCACCGGCAACCAGCACTTGGCCGGCGCGTACGAGGCCCTGCACTCGGAGATCCAGTTGCTGCTCGCCCAGCTAGTCAACCGCTACGCCACCGCCAGCGACCTGGCCGAGCAGCACAGCCAGCTCCTGGACAGCATCAGGCGCGGCGACCCAGCCGCCGCCGAAACCGCCATCCGCGAACACCGGCAATCCCCCGGCGGTGAAGGCCCGTCAGCTGCGACGGGACATCAGCCCGTCGCTTCTCGAACGCTGGCTGCACCGGTTCGGAAGTACCGGGAAGCAGGGACGGCTTGCGGCGTCAGCCATTGCGTGACCGGTTGCCGACCGGGCCAATGCCACGAGAACCACGATCTACCGGCTGGAGTGCTGACCAGACCCGATCACCGCGCCAGGCCCGACGCCTAGCATCTTGAATCCAAATGACGGCCAAACGCTATTTAACGCTGAAGATTCGGTGCCGTAGATCGCTGAAAGTCACACTCTAGTTCAGAGAATGTGCATTCTCTCGTACCATCCCGGGCGTGGGTTCAGAGAACGTGGTTGCTGCCCTTGCAGAGCTGGCCGAAGCGGGTTCAGAGAATGTGGACCGCCGCCGGCGCGGCCGGACCCCCACCACCCTGCCCGCCCCGTACGCCGTGGTGCTCGACCAGTACGCTACCGCCCTCGGCCGGGCCGACGTGACCGCCCAGACCCGCCGCACCTACCTGTCCAAGGTCCGCGTCTACCTCGCCTGGCTCGCCGACAGCGACGTCGACGGCGACCCGCTGAACGACACGGCCGCCGCGGCGTGGGCCGCCCGTGACTACAAGGCCCACCTGCACGGCGTGCTCAAGCGCGCCCCCACCACCGTCAACGCCGCCCTGGCCGCCGTGTCCGACCTCGCGCTACGTCGCGGCCTCGGCACGCTGACCGGCGACCAGGTCGCACGACTGGACCTGCCAGCCCGCCGGGCGCCCCGCGCACTCCAGCGCTGCGACGACATCCGCCTGCAGCGCGCCGCCGAGGCTGCCCCCGTCCGCGACCGGGCGCTGTTCGCCACGATGCGCCTCGCCGGCGCCCGCATCGGCGAGGCCGTCAGCCTCGACGTCGACGACCTGCCCACCACCCAGCGCCGCCGCCGGCTGCGCATCCGCGGCAAGGGCCGCAAGACCCGCAGCGTGCCGGTGCACGGCGAACTCGCCGCCGCGCTGGAAGCCTGGACCGCGACCCGGCGCACCTGGCCCGGCGCCGTCGACAACCCCGCCGTGTTCCTCAACCGGTCCGGCGGCCGGTTGTCCCTACGCGCCGCCGACGAGGCCATCGGCGCCATCGCGGCCGCCGGCCTCGCCGACGTGGTCACCCCGCACGTGCTGCGCCACCAATTCGGCACCGACCTCATCCGCGCCGGCGTCGACGTGGTCACCGTCGCCGAACTGCTCGGCCACGCCTCGCTGGACTCCACCCGGATCTACACCCTGCCCACCGAGGACGACCTCGACGCCGCCATCGCCAAGCTCACCATCGACCGCTGACCGGTCCAGATAGATCAACAATTTGGCGGGCTGGGTCAGCTACTCATCCATTCCCGTCCACCGCATCGGCCCGCGGAGGTCTGTTCTCTCTCATGGAGGCGGATGCGCGGCAGGCGTGAGATGATCCACTCAAGTCGCCGATGGTGCTCGCCGGACCGACTCTTCGTCCCGGACCGGCAGCCGCCACGGGGAGGAGCACGATGACCGCAGATGCGCCGACATCCCACCGGGCCTGGCCACGGTTGCGCGTCGACGACTGGGCAGAGACCCGCGACACCCTGCACATGTGGACCCAGATCGTCGGCAAGGTCCGGCTTTCGCAGTCGCCGATGCTCAACCA
>JAFAJR010000295.1 GCA_019236085.1 Candidatus Dormiibacterota bacterium | reverse complement strand
GTCTGGTTCACCGTGGGATGGGACCCGCAGCAGCCGGCAGCTCCTGATGCCGCGCAGCGCGACGCATTGAGTGACCTGCTCCGCCATCCGAAAGCGGTGGCGGTGGGGGAGGTGGGACTCGACTACAACTTCCGCCCCGGCTACCACGAGACACCGGCTGCGGTGCAGCAGCAATCCTTTCGCGCCATGCTCGAACTGGCGGCGGAGCACCGCAAGCCGGTGGTGGTGCACGACCGCGAGGCGCACCAGGATGTGCTGGCCGCGATCCGTGACGTACCCGGCAGCCGCGGGGTGATGCACTGCTTCACAGGCGATGCCGAGCACGCGAGGCGCTCCATCGATGTGGGCTTCCTTGTGTCGTTCTCAGGCATCGTCACCTTTCGCAACGCCGAGGAGATCCGCGGCGCGGCCCGCGCCGTCAGCTCTGACCGGTTCGTGGTCGAGACGGACGCGCCGTTTCTCACGCCTGAGCCCCACCGCGGCAGCGTCAATCTGCCCGAGCGGGTCCGTGACACCGCCCGGCACGTCGCGACGATCCGCGGCGAGGCCGAAGCCGAGCTCTGCCGCCGCACCACCGCCACGGCGGAGCGGCTGTTTGCGTTCGAGCTGTCCTGAAAACGGTGGCTCGCACATCGCCACCGGACCTCACCGACCCGGTCGTGCTGCGCTCGGTGATGCGCCGGGCCGGGCTGCGCCTGGATCAGCGGCGGGGCCAGCACTTCCTCATGGACCGCGCCGTGCTGCAGCGCACCGTCGAGGCGCTGCAGCTCCCCCCCGGGGCGGCGGTCCTGGAGATCGGCTGCGGCGCCGGCACGCTCACCGTGGAGCTGGCTGCGGCGGCCGCCCGGGTGGTGGCCGTCGACGTCGACCCAGCCTGCGTCAGGGCGGCGAGCGAGGTAACCCGCGCAGCCGAACATGTGACGGTCCTGGAGCGCGACGCCCGCACGCTCGAACCAGCCGCGCTTGACCTCACGCCTCCCTGGTGGGCAGCCGGCAACCTGCCCTATCAGCTCACTGGGATCCTGCTCGGTCACCTGTTCGAACGCCACGACCCGCCGGCGGTGGGTGTCTTCCTGCTGCAACGCGAGGTTGCGGCCCGGCTCGCCGCGACGGCGGGCGATTGGAGCCTGGCAACGGTCGCGATCCGCTCCCTGGCTGAGGTCGAGCGGCTCCTCGACGTCCCGCCCGACGCATTCCTGCCCCCGCCTGCTGTGCATTCCAGCCTGGTGCGGATGCGCCCCGCGGCGCGCATCGACCCGGCGCTGCGTCCGGCGGTGCTGCGCCTGGCTAGGGCGGTGTTCCAGCAGCGGCGCAAGACGCTGCGGCACGGCATGACCCACGCCCTGGGCGACGAGGCCGCAGCGCAGGAGGCCCTGCGGGTTGCCGGCGTGGACTCCCTGCGCAGGCCGGGTACGCTTCGCCTCGATGAGTGGGAGACCCTCACCAGGGCCGTCGCCACCGTGACTGAAGGACCCCGTTGACAGCCCCTGACGCGCCGCCGCTCCCCGAGACGCGCCGGCCGCTGCACGCCTCGCGGCCGGCGGTGCCCCCGATGCCGGAAGACCGCGAAGGATTCATCGCGGTGCTGCGGCGTGCCGATTTCCGTCGCCTGTGGGCGGCTCAGGCGGCGTCGCAGCTGGCCGACAAGTTCCTCATGTTCACGCTGCTCATCTTCATGTACTCCATCACCGGGCACGCCTCGTATCAGTCGCTGCTGCTGGTGGCGTACACCCTTCCCAGCGTGCTGTTGAGCGCACCCGCCGGCGTGTACGCCGACCGCCACGACAAGCGGCTGCTGATGATCGGCACCAACGCAGTGCGCGGCGGACTCATCCTGTTGATCCCGCTGTCGCAGCTGATCCCGGCGCTGGCGCACCAGCCGTGGCCCCTGATTTTCATCACGCTGCTGTTCAGCTCGGCGGGCCAGATCTTCGCGCCGGCCGAGGCGGCGAGCATTCCGTCGCTGGTGACGCGGCACCAGATCACCGAAGCCACATAGCTCTTCATGACGACGGTGATTCTCACGTTGGTGCTGGGCGTTCCTGCTGCGACGCTCGCGATCGGCTTTCTGGGCAATGAGGCGCCGTTCTACGTCGCTGCAG
>JAFAJR010000222.1 GCA_019236085.1 Candidatus Dormiibacterota bacterium | reverse complement strand
GCCACACATCGCGCCGCAGGAACCGCGGTGGGATCTCGGAGCTCACGCGCCTGCCCTCAACGCGCACGTTCAGCATGGCGAGCGCGACCTCGGTGAGCCCGTCACTTGCGATCCACACGCCGCCGCGACGCAGTGCGTGACGTCTGGGCAGGAAGTGCTCCTTGCCGACGGCGTCGAAGATGACGTCGTACTGTTCGCCGCCCGCTGCGAAGTCCTGCTGCGTGTAGTCGAGGACGTCGTGAGCTCCGAGGGAGTGCACCAACGCTGTGGCGTTGGGTCCACAGACCGCGGTCACATGAGCACCGAACGCCACAGCAAGCTGAACAGCGGCCGTTCCGATCGAGCCGGAGGCGCCGTACACCAGCAGGCGCTGCCCGCGCTGCAGATGCACGCGCCGCAGGTTGATGAGCGCGAGGATTGCGCCGTCACACACAGCCGCCGCCTGCTCAAAGGACCACCCCTCCGGAGTCGTCGCGATCACGCCCTGCTCGCGCACGCAGACGAACTCCGCATGTGTGCCGAACCGCCACGGATTCAGACCGAACACCTGGTCCCCCACGGCGAACGCGCTTACCGAGCCGCCAACGGCATCCACCGTGCCGGCGAACTCTGTGCCGAGAATGCGGTGACGGGGCCGGCGCATGCCGGCCACGATGCGGACCGGGAAGGGCTCGCCGGAACGAATGCCGGTGTCGGTGCGATTGACACTGGTGGCGTGGACCCGCACGCGCACCTCATGGCCGGCGGGAACCGGTTGCGGAACGTCGGCGATGCGCATCACCGACGCCGGCCCATACCTGTCGAAAACAGCAGCCTTCATGGATCAGCCGAAGTCCACCTGTGACCCTGACCCGGCTGCAAGCGCGTCGTCGTACACCATGCGAGCCACCACGGCGTCCTCGAACGCAACCCCCGTGGATTTGTAAACAGTCACCTCGTCGTCGCTGGTGCGCCCCGGGTGCGTGCCGTTGAGGACCTCGCCGAGCTCGGTCAGCGACGCTGCATCGCATCCCTGCAGCTCGCGCGCACCGGCAGGTGGCGCAAACTCGGCCGCACCCCGCCACTCCACGAAGACACGGCAACTCGACACGATGTCAGCAGCGATCTCAGGGCCGAAGGTGCCACCGACTGATGTGAGATGCGTGCCGGGAGCCAGCCAGTCCAGCGGCACGATGGGCTCATGGGCGTCGGTGCAGCAGCAGACGACGTCTGCGTCGCGCACCGCTTCATCCATGCTGCCTGCCACAACACACCGCGCATCGGTTGCAGCGAGCGCTTCTGCGTGATCGCGATTGCGCGACGCGATCCGGATGGTCTGGAAGTCGCGCACCAGGGGAACTGTTGCCAGATGCGAGCGACCCTGAGCGCCCGCGCCGAGGATTGCCAGGGTCGTAGATTCGGTTCGTGCGAGTAGCCGGACCGAAACAGCAGCTGCACCGCCGGTGCGCATCGCTGTGATGTATTCGCCGTCCATCACGCAGAGCGGTAAGCCGTCGGAGTCGTCGAAGAGCACAATAACGCCCTGATGGGAGGGCAGGCCGGTGCCGGCGTTTCCCGGGAAGACGGTGACGGCCTTGATCGCCAAGCCGGCGCCGCTGACCCAACCGGGCATGGCTCCCAGCAGGCCGGTTGCCGCGCGGGCCGCAGTGCGAGGAGGTACTGACGTCGCGCCTGACGAGTGAGCGCGGAATCCCCGTTCCAAAGCGTCCAGCATGCGCGGCAGCGAGAGCAGGCTTTCGACCTCGGTGCGCGTGAGCACCAGCATAGCCACGGAGCATAGCGGCTCCCGATGAGTACACTCGATCGGTGGCTGCGACGTCGCTTGATGTCCGCGCGTTGCGTGAACGCCTCGCGCCATACATCCGCCACACACCCCTGCTGCCTGCATCCGCCGGCGGCTGGCTCAAGCTCGAATCGCTGCAGCCGACGGGCAGCTTCAAGGTCCGTGGCTTCTTCGCCGCAGCTCTGGCACTGGAGCCGCAGGTGCTGCGCCGCGGCCTGCTCACGGTGAGCGCCGGCAACGCCGCGTTGGCGTGTGCCCACGTCGCCCGTACGCTCGGCGTCACCTGCCGCGTGGTGATGTTCGACACAGCACCGCAGCTCAAGGTCGACGGCGTGCGCGCCCTCGGCGCCGGTATCACCTTCAAGCCGCGTGAAGCCCTGTATGAATGGATCGGCGAGCGTGGCTGGGAGTCCGAGCGTGAGGTCTTCATTCATCCGTTCGCTGACGACATGGTCATCGCCGGTCACGCCACGCTCGCCGCGGAGCTGAGTGACGAATTCCCCGATGTGCAGCGTGTCCTGGTGCCGGTCGGCGGCGGTGGGCTCGTCTGCGGCATCACCGCCGGCTTCGCGGCGCTGGGTCACGAGGTCGCAATCGTCGGTGTGCAGTCGGACGGCTATCCGCTGTGGCCGCGCGCGTTCGCGGCCGGCGGCCCGGTGCACCTGGTTCCTGACACCATCGCCGACGGGACGACGGCGCCCTTCGACGCGGCAATGTTCGAGCGCCTCCGCGGCGCCGTCGACGAGTGGATCACTGTCCCCGAGCACGACCTCCGTAAGGCGGTTGCGAGCCTTGCCACGCAGTCCAAAATCGTGGTTGAGGGCGCCGGTGGACTCGCTGCCGCAGCCATGAGCCGTGGCGAGGCGGCTAACTCCACCGTTGCGGTGGTGAGTGGCGGCAACATCGACGCGAGCCGGCTGGCCGCACTGCTGGAGCAATCGTGAGCCGCATACTCGTTTTGGGTGGCACGCGATTCGTGGGCCGCGCCATCGTGGAGCAGGCGCTGGTGTCAGGTCACCGGATCACACTGTTCAACCGCGGTCTCACCGACGCCGGTCTCTTCAGCAACGAGGCTGAGATCATCACCGGCGACCGCCGCAACGAACAGGATGTGACGCAGCTGGAAGCGGCGTCGTGGGACGCGGTGATCGACGTGAGCGCCTACACGCCCAGTGACCTGCATGCGGTGCTGCCGGCACTGGAGCGACGGACCGCACGTTATTGCTACATATCGACAATCTCGGTGTACCGGTCAGACATTGCGGCCGGCGCTGACGAGTTAGCGCCAACCATCGAGGTCGAACCGTCGATTGCTCGCACTGATCCCCTGGCCTACGGCGGCCTCAAAGCGTTGTGCGAGCGGCAGCTGGCCGAGCGGTTCACGGGACGGCTCACCGTCGTGCGGCCGACTGTGGTCATCGGTCCGCGCGATCCCACCGATCGCTTCGGATGGTGGGTCCGGCACGTCGCCCCAGGCGGAAACGTCACCGTTCCGCCACGTGTGGATCAGCATGTCCAGCTCATCGACTCACGCGACCTCGCAGCATTTGTGGTCAGCGTGGTCGAGCGCGGGGTGGACGGCGCCTTCAACGCCGCGGGGCCGCTGCAGCCACTGACCCTCGGCGCCATGGTCGACACGATCGCCGAGGCCGCCGGCGTGACGGTGAACCAGGAGCCGGGCACAGACGATGGCGGGTTTCCCTTGACAGTGGGTGCGGGGGACAGCGATGCGGTGTTCCGCGTCAGCATCAAGGCTGCGCTGGAAGCCGGGCTGCACCTGCGTCCTCTCACGGAGTCGGCGCGTGACGTGCTCAGCTGGGAACGCACACGCACGGGCGTGTGAGTTACACGGAGGCCAGGAACGCTTGGATCCGGCTCCACATGAGGGTGCTCGCCGCGTCGTCGAACTCTTCCGGCAGCGTGGGCTCGTCAAAGAGATGTCCATGCAGCTCGTACTCATGCAGCTCGCATGCCGCGCCGGACGACTCGACCTCCTCCATGAACGTGCGGAGTTCATCTTCTTCGCGAAACGGGTCATCGGTCGCGTAGTGGAGCTGCACCGGCACGGTCCCCGGCCACGCGGCGGCGTCGAACCAGCTCAGCTTGGCGGCGGACGAAATCAGCACCAGCCCTCGTGCGCCGGGTCGATTGAGCGCGCAATGTTCTGCCAGGCCTCCGCCGGCTGACCACCCGCAGTACACGAGCTCATCCTGCAGATCGGCAAGTTCCCTCTCGGTGCGGCGCACCAGCTCGGCAAACCCGATCCTGTTCTCAAAAGCGATCGCGTCGTCGTAGCTGTCGAACGGCGCGTGGCCCTCGTAGCGGTCCGGCACGTGGACCACGTGCCCCGCCGCTGTGAGCCGCTCGGCGGCGCGTTGCACGCCCGGTCTGATGCCCAGTACGGAATGGAAGAGCACGACCTCGGCCACAGCCGGTCAGGGGCTCCAGTCCTGCGCTTCACTCACATGCTGCTGTCTCACCATGAACGCCGCCACCTGCGTACGCCGCTCTAAGCCCATCTTCATGAGTATGTTGCTCACGTAGTTTTTGACAGTCTTTTCGGCGAGGTTCATGCGCGCTCCGATTTCGCGGTTGGTGAGTCCTTCGGCGACCAGTCCGATGATGCGTCGCTCCTGCGGAGTCAGATCCCCCATCGGAGCAGCCTGCCCAGGTTCCTCACCACGAATGCGCGCCATGACACGAGCGGTGACCGACGCGTCAAGCAACGACTGACCGTTGGCCACGCGGTGAATCCCGTCCAGGAGGTCGTTGCCCTTGATCTGCTTCAGCACGTACCCTGAGGCGCCGGCCATGATGGCGCTGAACAGCGCCTCGTCGTCGGCGAAGGTTGTGAGGATGAGGACCCGCGTCGCTTCACGGTGAGCCCTGATGTCGCGGCAGGCCTCCACGCCGGAACCGCCCGGCATGCGCACGTCCAGCACCACGACGTCAGGTGCGAGTTCGGCGGCCATGCGCACCGCCTCGCCAGCGTTTGCCGCCTCGCCCACGATGTCAATGGTGAGGTCTGACTGCAGCAGGCCGCGCAGCCCGCGGCGCACCAGCTCGTGGTCGTCGCAGAGCAGCACCCGGATGCGATTGGACGTCACGTCGTCGGCAGTGTAGGTGGCGGCGAGTGCGGGATGACGACGACCGGACAGGGTGCATGGAGCGCGAGCGCGTGACTGACGCTGCCCAGGAACATGTCTCGAAGGTGTCCGCGTCCGCGGCTTCCCACCACGATGAGGTCCACGTTCCAGTCCACCGTATGCGAATGAGGAGCCCGAGGATGCCCTGCCCCTGGGGATAGTGGCCGATGCGGTGCAGGGTCGCGCTACGCCAAGCGCGGCGTAGCGAGCGTCAGCCAGCTCGGCTGCGGCGACGGCGGCGCGTCGCAGTACCGCGGCGAGGTCCAGCTCCGACGAGATCGCCATCACCGCGTCCAGCACCCGGCGGGAGTCGAGCATCGCGGGGGTCATCCTGTGACTCTCCCGGCCGGACTGACACCGCACGTGGGTCCTGCGTCCCACCGCCGGGGGTCCTTTGGCACATTGCAGCCGGCAGGGTTCTGCGACAGAATCCGGCTCGATCGACAGCGCAACGGAGGCCTGTGGCATGGATCAACCGGCGCCCTACGTCCACTGGGGCTTCTTTCTCATCTCGCTCCCCAACCTCGTGCTCATATGCGTGATGCTGGTGCTGTTCGCGCTGGCCCTCGTGCTGCCGTTCCCCGGCAAGCATCGCGTTGCAGAGGCTGCAACCGCGGAGGGAACGTCTGACACGCCGCAGCCGGAGCCGGCCGGCGTCTCCATGGGGATCGCGGATGATCCCGCTGGCGGCTGGACCAACAGCATCCGCCGGCTCATCGACCGTCGTCTTCCGCTGCGTGAGCTGCTGCCCACACGCCAGCCGTACTACGTCGGTTCGTGGGTCTACGTGTTCGGCGTGGTCACCATCGCTGCTCTGGTGTGGGTCGTGCTCAGCGGCATGGTGCTGGCCTTCGAAGGCCCGCAGTGGTGGCACGTCTCACCGCAGGGCAGGTTCGTGAACAGCCTTCACTTCTGGGCGGTGCAGATGTTCTTCATATTCATGGTGCTGCACCTCTGGGGGCAGTATTGGGGAGCGGGGTGGCGTGACGGACGTGCCACCACCTGGATGATCGGCGTGGTGATCTTCCTGGTCAGCATCGTCACTGCGTTCACCGGCTACCTCGCGCAGCAGAACTTCGATTCGCAGTGGATCGCGGTGAACGCCAAGGACGCCATCAACGCAAGCGGCGCCGGTGTGTTCTTCAATCCGCTCAACTTCGGCCAGATGCTGGGGCTCCACGTGATGTTGCTGCCGATACTGGTCACGGTGCTCGTGGTGGTCCACGTGGTGCAGATACGGATGCGCGGCGTCGTGCGTCCGCTGGGCATGGATGCGAAGTCGCAGCCTGCGCCCGTCGCCGGGGCGCCGCAGTGAGCCGCGTACGACACGACAAGGCGACGTACTACCGCGGCATCCGCATGGCGCCGTACGACCTGGTCAAGGAGCTGGCCCTGGCCATGGCCGCGACACTCATCCTCATCCTGGTGCTGTCCGCGGTGCTCTCATCACCCGACGTTCCCTCCGTCACCATCCAGAGCTGGGCGCGCAGCGATCCTGTCGACTTCGTCACCACCGCTGCCAACGAGCTCGCCGGTTCCAGCACCAGCGCCAACTACGGGCCGCCGTACAACGCCAACAGCGGTTCGGTGCAGACCTGGGGCTTCTTCCACCCGCAGACCTGGGCCGGCATTCATCAGCCGGTGGACTCCGCCGGGGAATTCGTCATCACGCCCCTGCAGCTCGAGGCAGGGAACAACTCGGCACTCACCGATGCGTTGAGCTCGTACCAGAGCGCGAGCTCGGATCAGCAGACCACGTGGCTGACCAATTACAGCAACGCGCTGGGCAACGCAACTACACCGAATAACACCGTCGTTGTGCCGAAGGGCGCGTACGGTCCGCTGCCGGTGCTGATGGACAACCTGCTCAGCCTGGCGCAGGACGGCGCGCTCGACGGCTTGTTGCTGGTCAGCGCGCACTTCTATCAGACGGACTACACGGCGCCGCTTCTGTTCATGGCCGACGGGGGCTATCTCCCCGGCCTGGCGCAGGACCAGAACCTCACCGGCAGCCAGTGGGGCATGATGAACGAGACTGGACGCTACCCCGGCCAGGCTTGGCTCTGGCTGTACACCATGTGGTACCAGGTGGGTCCGTTCAATCAGAGCTCCGGCTTCTTCGGCGTCAGCGGAAGCAACGCGGATCTCGCTGTCATCGTTGTGATGGCAGTGCTCACGCTGTTGTTGATATTCGTGCCGTTCATTCCCGGTCTTCGCGATCTGCCGCGATGGATTCCGATCCACCGGTTGATCTGGCGTCGCTTCTACGCAGAAGAGCGCATCATGCGGAGGTGAGCCAGCAGCGTGACAGCGACGTTGTCATCAGCACCGAGGGGCTGACCAAGGACTACGGTGCGGGGCACGGCTTGTTCGGCCTCGACCTCACGGTGCGCGAAGGCGACGTGTTCGGGTATCTGGGGCCGAACGGCGCCGGCAAGTCCACCACCATCCGCCTGTTGATGGGCCTGATACACCCCAGCGCGGGGCGCGCCGCAATCCTCGGCTGGGACACGCATCGCGACGCCGTCGCGGTGAAGCGCGTCGTGGGCTACGTGCCCGGTGAGGTGCCGCAATTCGGCGGGCTCCGCGGGTCGGAGGTGGTCACCTACGTTGCAGCCATGCGCGGCGGTGTCGATCCCGAGCGCGTGCGGGGACTCTGCGAGCGTTTCGACCTCGACCTTCGGCGTCGGTTCCGTGAGTATTCGCACGGCAACAAGCAGAAGCTCGCGCTGGTGCTGGCGTTCATGCATCAGCCCCGGCTGCTCATCTTCGACGAGCCGACCAA
>JAFAJR010000063.1 GCA_019236085.1 Candidatus Dormiibacterota bacterium | reverse complement strand
GCGGCGGAGCGTAGTCCGGCGCCCAGGGGCCGGTGACGCCGTACGAGGCCACACCGTGTATGAACGAATTGACTCCACCTGGATCCCCCTGCACTCCCTGCGTGTACCCCAGCGGCAGGTTGTACGGTGGCTGGCACACCGTCGCCTCCCACTGATACATAGCCCGGTTGGCTGCGGCGGAGCCGCCGCCCGTCACGGTGCTAACGACCGCCGGGCAGTTGTCAGGCGTCGGACCAAACTTCAGCTGGGCGCCGAGGGCTTGTCCGAAGGCCGCATAAAACGACAGCCGACCGGACTGCGTGACAGCTGTGGCGACCTCGCAGGGGTTGTTGCTGTCGCAGGTCAACGGCACCGGCGGGGTTTGCGACGTCACCAAATTCGGGTCCGCTCCCGAGTACAGCGGAAAGTAGGAGACGCCGTCGCCGGCGTTGTCGAGGAAGATCGTGGCTTGCTGGTTCAGCGCCGCGCACTGAGTGAGAACGGTGGTGGCGCCCGTCGTACATTCCAGCAGGTCGAGCGCGCCCGGGCCGTTCCTGGAGACACCGGTGATCGAGACCTGCACGAATTGACCGTCGGTCACGCCAGTGGCCGGTGAAAGGCTGATCGTCGGACTCGCCGCAGTGGCGCCTGCGCTGACGGCGATGTTGGCGGCACCCGCGACAAGGAGCCCGGCAATCGCCATCACCGCAGTGCGTGCCTGCCTGAGCCGTGTGCAACGTTCAGCGGGCACGCCAACTCACCAGCAGCGCAGGGAGGAACACGAGCAACAGCACCGCGCCTGCAGCGAGGAGCAACACCAGCGATGGCTGCGCGTGGATACGTGAAGCCTCCCGCTCCGCCGCGACGAACGACATCTGCTGTTCGGCGGCGTCCAGAGTCGGCACCGGTGTCACGCCCTCATCGCCTCCGGTGGCAGCGGCAGACCCCGCCGCAGCAGCTGCGCCTGACGCCTGCGCCGACCCGCTCCTGCCGCCTCGCGACGTTGCGCCGTTGCCACCGCCACCACCGCCGCTGCCGCCGGCGAACGTCAGCTGCCCCGAGAGTGTGGGGTTGTTGCAGTGAGCGGGGTCGAGGGGTGGCGTTGGAGGCGCTCCAGGGATGTGGTGCACGGCGTCGAACACGTCTTGGACTAGGTTGGGCGGCATCGGCGAATAGCCGAGTTGAGTCGCTTCGGCCTGACCTCCGCACGCGACGTAGGTGAGCCATGCGCCGAGCACCGCACCCTTTGCCGGATCGAATCCAGTGGTCGGCGTCACGAGGTAGCTGTAGCTGGACATCGGGTAGGCGTTCGTCTCGGGGGCCGTGTAGACACCCTGAAGGTTTTGAGTGAGATCCGCGTTGAGCGTCGCGTGCTTCAGCGCGGCCGAGACGTCGGTGGAGAAGTCGAGTGGCCCGTTCTTCTGGTCGACCTCATTGGGCGCAAAATTGCCGCTCGCGTTCTTCAGGCGAGCGATCGGGAAAGCTCGCGCGAAGGCAAAGCCGGCCTCGACGTAACCGATTGAGCCCGCGCCGAGCTGGTTGTTCTCGACGAAGTTGGCGACACCGTCAGAGCCGTTCTGCGCCTGCCCGGTTTCCGGCGGCCAGTTGGAGCAGGGCGCAGGGCACCCATTCTTCTGTGCGAACGCATTCCAGACATCGGACGCCTGGCTCGCCAGGTATAGCGAGAACTGCGCTGAGGTTCCGGACCCGTCGGAGCGGTCGACCGGAATGATGGTGGTCTCGGCAATGTTGAGACTTCCGTCCGGCTGCCGCAGCTGAGGGTTGAGCGCGGCGATCGCTGGATCCTGCCAGCTCGTGATCACATCGGTGAAGATCTTGGCGGCGGTCTCGGCGTCGAGCCGCAGGGAGGTGACCTGCGTCCCATCCAGCTGGTGCAGGTTGTACATCAGCGAGGTCCCGCCGGCGACGTCAGGGACGTACTGATGCGAGCGGCCGGAGGCGTTGAGCGCATCGGTCTCCTGACCTGGCTGAAAGGGGATCTCAGAAGCCGCGAAGTCGACCTGGTTGGCGATGTAGAACTGACGTCCGGTGCTCGAGCCGACCGGGTTGAAGTTCACGTGGTATCCGACGAGCGCTTCGTCGGCGTCCCACTGGTTGATCGCGATCTCCACCCACGTCGACCCCGCGCCGGAGATCTCGGGTCCCGTCGCGCTGACGAGGCTGGTGCCGAAAGTGACGGAGCCGGTGGCAAGCGTCGCTGACGCGAGCGCCGCAGCCGCGGCGAGGTATCGTAGCCGCAGCGTCTTTGCTCTCATCACCCGAACCGTCCCCGGACGTAGTCGGCGGTGCGGGGATCATCGGGGTTCGCGAAGATCTTCTCGGTGGGACCGATCTCCACGATTCCGCCAGGCGACCCCTCGTCCACCATGAAAAACGCGCAGCGCTGCGAGATGCGCTGCGCCTGCTGCATGTTGTGCGTCACGATGACGATCGTCACATCGTTGACGATCTCGGCGATCGTCTGCTCGATCCGTGCCGTGGAGGATGGGTCGAGAGCGGAACATGGCTCGTCCATGAGGAGCACCTGGGGGCGCACCGCGAGCGAGCGGGCGATGCACAGGCGCTGCTGCTGACCACCGGACAGGCTGCCTCCGGGGGCGCCGAGACGGTTGCGGACCTCTCGCCAGAGTCCCGCACGCGTCAGGCTGTCCTCGACGATAAAGTCGGCCTTCTTGATGCGGGTGCCAGACAGCTTCAGGCCTGAGAGCACATTGTGCTGGATGCTCATCGCGGGGAACGGGTTCGGTTTCTGGAACACCATGCCCACTCGTCGCCGGGTGTCGATCGGCCGCTGTTCCGAGCCGTAGATGTCAACTCCGTCGAGCAGTATCTGTCCGGAGAGCGAGGCACCGGGCACCTGCTCGTGCATGCGGTTGAGGATGCGGATGAACGTGGACTTCCCGCATCCCGACGGTCCAATGAGCGCCGTGACGTGGCTTCGAGGCATCTCGAGGGTCACGTCCTGGAGCACCTTGTGCGTGCCGAACCATGCGCTCACGGCCCGAGCCTCGAGTGAGGCGGCCGTACCGACACGTTTGCTGCGAACCTGGCTGAGACCGATGAGCTCGGTGGTGGGCGGAGCTACGGTCGTCATGCGGGGGTGCCCACCTTGGG
>JAFAJR010000031.1 GCA_019236085.1 Candidatus Dormiibacterota bacterium | reverse complement strand
TTCCACCTGCTCGTGATCGCGGCGACGGCAGTGTTCTTCGGGTTCATCGCCGTCAGGGTCGTGCCAGCGTAGCGACGACGTGGCCTACGCGGGCAATCCGGCTGAGGCGGCATCCTTCGCGGCGACGATAGGGTCGTACGAGGAGCGAGCCGGATAATTTTCTGTACGGCGAGCGACGAGAAGATCGCGTGTCGCTAGAAGCGATGCCGCCTCAGCCGGATGGTTCGGCTTGTGCGCTGGCGGCGACGACGTCGCGCACCCTGCGCGAGTACTCCTTGAGCAGCTGATGTCCCGCAGACTCGTCGGCGACGCTCACGATTATGTGGTACGCGGGCTCGTCGGGATCCGGACGCACCAGCACGAAGCCGTCGTCGACGAAGACCTTGATGCCGTCGACCAGGTCCACCGAGTGCTCGCGATGCCCGTCGAGCAGCACGCGCATGACCTTGCCCTTCGCCTCCCAGGGGCAGAACTCGCTGGCGGTGAGATATGCCGACAGCGGCAGCGCGGCACGCGCCTCGCTCAGCGAGACACCTGTCATCGCGCGCAGCTCCAGCAGCTTCACGAGCGTGAACATCGCGTCGAAGGCGGTGAGGTAATACGGCCACACGAAGCCGCCGTCGCCGTCCGATGCCAGGCAGGTGCCGGGCAGCGCTGCAGCCCGCAGCACAGATGTGGGCTCGGCCGGGGCGGCTGAGAATGTGCCACCTGCTGCACGAACAAGTCCGTTGAACCATTCCGGCGCGGTAGCCGGCGCGATCACAGCGCCGGTGCGCGCCTGCAGGTACCACGACGCCAGCACGCCGAACGTCTCGTACGGCCCCATCACCAGTCCCTGGTCGTCGATGAGCGTCAGCCGCTCGCCGGTGGGACTGAGCATGCAGCCGATGTCAGCCTCAACCGTGCGGCTGATGAGCGCTGTCTCGTCAGGCACGCCACGGTGGTGCTCGCCCTCTCGCAGCCCCGCGTTGAGCGGGATCGTCGTGACGCCGAGCTCGTTCAGCACCCGCGGCAGCACCGAGCTCGCCTGGCTGTAGTCGTAGTCGACCAGGACGCGGAAGTGCGCGTCGCGGATCACCTGGGCGTTGACCGAATCCAGCAGATGATCGGCGTACTCGCGCACCGGCTCGATGTACTCGATCTCCCCCATCTCGTAAAACGTTGCGCGGCGGAAATCTTCGCGGAACAGCAGGTTCTCGAGCTTGCGCTCGGCGCGCTTGTCGATCTGCAGCCCCTCGGAATCGAAGAAGCGGATGTCGGCGCTGCGCTGGTCAAGCGGCGACACGATCACCTGGATGCCCGCTTCGCAGCGGCGGTGCCGCGTGGCGTACTGCAGCACCGGTACAGGCACCTCGCGCATGTCGCGCACCGTGCCGCCTGCGCTCACCACGCCGCTCACGATGGCCCGCTTGATCATGCGCGACGACCTGGCGCTGTCGCGTCCCACGGCGATGTGCGCGCCCTTGGGCAGCGTCGCCCCGAACGCGGCGCCGAGCCGGGCGCAGAACTCCGGCGTCAGCTCCACGTTGATCAGGCCGCCCATGCCGTAGGAAGAGAACAGCCCGCGCCGCCACTCGCCGGCCCAGATCACCGACTCGTTGACTGTCGATCCAGGCTCGATGTCCTTGCTCGGCCAGATCTTGACCCCGGCGCGGATGCGCGACCCGCGTCCCACGATGCAGTCGTCGCCGATAACCGTGTTCTCTTCCAGCAGCGAGTTGTTCTTGATCGTCACGTTGCGGCACACGATCGCCTGGCGCAGCCGGGTGAGCTCACCGACGTACGAATGCGGCCACACGATGCTGTTGCTCACCTTGGCGTTGTCGTCGACGATGGAGTAGCGGTCGATGATCACGTGGTCGTTGAGGTGCGCTGACGCCTTCAGCTTCACCTCGTCGCCGATGAACGCGGGACCGTCGATCTGCACGCCGATGCCGAACTCCACGCCTTCGCCGATCCACACGCTGCCGTCGCGCCGTCCCGGGATGTGGCAGCGCACCTTTCCTTCCAGCGCGTCCCAGTTCGCCTGCAGGTACGACTGGATGGAGCCTATGTCGCACCAGTAGTCGTCCATCACCACGCCGACCAGCGACTCCTTGCGGGCCAGCATGCCGGGAAAGACGTCCTGCGACCAATCGGCCACCGTGTCAGCCTCGATGTGGCGCAGCACCTCAGGTTCGACCACGTAGATGCCGGTGTTGGCCTGGTCGCTGAACACCTCGCCCCACGACGGCTTCTCCAGGAAGCGGCGTACGTTGCCCTCGGCGTCGGTGATCACCACGCCGTACTCCAGTGGGTTGGGCACCTGCTTGAGCACGATCGTCGCGGTGGCCTCGCGTTCGCGGTGCTGTCGGATGACGCCGGTGATGTCCAGGTCGGTGAGCGCGTCGCCGCTGATCACCAGGAAGGTGTCGTCGAGCAGCTCTTTGGCGTTGCGCACGCTGCCCGCCGTGCCCAGCGGCCGGTCCTCGACGACGTATTCGATGCTCATCTCCAGCTCGGCGCCGTCACCCAACCGGTTGCGGATGTCGGCACCGAGGTAGGCGAGCGTGATGACGACGTCGGTGATGCCGTGGTCGCGCAGCAGCCGCAGGATGTGCTCGATGACCGGCGTTCCCACGACAGGCACCAGCGGCTTCGGATGACGACTCGTCAGAGGCCGCAGGCGAGAACCCTCGCCGCCCGCCATCACAACCGCCTTCACCCGCTACCTCCAGTCGCGCGGGCCCAGCCGCATCATTGATAAGGATACGGTCAGGCGGCTCTCGGCACAGCACGGTCCTGGAGCCAGCGGGCCACGGTGCGCTCGTCGACGCTTCCCTCCGCCAGGCCGCGCACCATGCCCACCACCGCTCCCTGCGGCGCCACCAGGTCGTAGCCGTCAGCTGCGAGCCGGCAGAGCATGGCGAGCAACGCTGTTTCTGCCGCTGCCGTCGCGAACACCCCGCGCTGCAGCAGCTCGCGCGCCAGCGCCGCGGCGCGCTCGAACGCCGTGGCCCGCTCGGCGGCGATGAGGACCGCCGCGACATCGCCCGGCGGCGCCGGGTCGACGCCGTGAAAGCGGCGCGATGCCACCAGGTTCACGAAGCGCAGATCGGCTTCGCTGAGCGCCGCCGCGCTCACCGCGACAGCTCGGCCAGCGCGTCTTCGAAGCGGATCAGCGAGGCGAGCACCGCGGCGACGACGTCGGGCGCCACCTGCGCCTCCCATTGCGCGACCGTCTGGTCATCGAGGCCAAGCTCCTCGCGGCGCCGGGACAGCACCGAGTCGCTCACCGTGCCCCGGCCGAGACCGGGACGCCGTCCGGCAGGAGCACGCGCTGATGCAGGCACATGAACCGCAGGCGTTCGAGCAATCCGTCGAGCACCAGCGGCCAGGCGAAGTCGGCGGCGTCGCGCCGTCCGGCGTCGCGGAGCCGGTCCGCCAGCCGCGGTTGCTCGACCAGGCCGCGCAGCGCGCTGGCCACCTCGTTCGGATCGTCGGTCTCGACCACCACCGCGTTGCCGTACGGGCGGGCGTAGTCCTCACCGGTGGCGCCGACCATCGCCACGCCGCCGGCTGCCATCGCTTCGAGGCCCACCAGGCCGAACGGCTCATGGCCGGAGTTGGCCAGCACCGCCGTGGCGGCTGCGTTCACCTCGGCGATGACGGCATCGGGGAGGAACCGGCCCAGGTTGATGATCGCGGCGCCGTCGGTCCCGGCGAGCGCGGCGACCACGCCCCCCGCGTCCTCCACCGGTTCGTACCAGTCGACGACGCGGAGCCCGACGCCCCGCGCGAAGTTGAGCACCTCGAGGCCGAACGG
The DNA here is from genome assembly GCA_019236085.1 of Candidatus Dormiibacterota bacterium. Classification (GTDB taxonomy): domain Bacteria; phylum Chloroflexota; class Dormibacteria; order Aeolococcales; family Aeolococcaceae; genus JAFAJR01. Next base: position 5,010 of record JAFAJR010000031.1, on the reverse strand, counting down.
CTCGATGCCGCCGCGCATCAGCAGCCGCGCCGGGATGCCCTCGGAGCGCAGCACGGCGATGGCGGCGACTGCCTGGTGCCAGCGCTTGTCGGCACTGAAGCGGCCGATCTTGAACGCCAGGCAGGGAGTGCCGGCAGCCGCGCGGATCGCCCTCACGTTGCGCTGGTCCTGCGGTTCCAGGGCGCTCTCGGGGATGCCGTTGGGCACCACCACGGCGTTCACCCCGTAGGGCCACATGAGGTGCTTCATGTAGCGGCTCACCGTGGTGATCGACGACGTGAAGCTCAGCGCCTCCCAGTCGATCCCCTCGAAGCCGAACAGGTTGTTGGCGTTCCACAGCAGCACCGTGCGGTTGCGCACGCCTTCGCGGTAGAGGCGGTCTGACAGATCCCGGCAGAAGGTGGCTGTGTGCCATTCCTCGCAGAGCACCGCCACCACCCTGCCACGCTCCACCGCAGGACGCACGACCTGGCGCACCAGGTAATCGGGCAGCGTTGCCGACAGCGCGGCGAGCTTGGCCAGCTCGCCGTCGTACACCCCGGCCAGATAGCGGCGGCTGACGTCCTGCGCCCAGCGCACCAGCTTGACGCCGGCGTCCATCTCCTCGAAGGGCTTGGTCGGGTCGCCGACGAACACCAGCGTCGTCGTGAACCCCGCGGCGGCGAAGGCGCGGCACATCTCGCGAGCCCGCACACCGAGGCCGCCTGCCTGGCTGTACTGGTCCGGCCCCTCGAAGGAGACCATGACCACCTCGAGGGTGTCGGCGGTGAACACGGGGCCACAGTTTGCGATGCCGTGCAGACCGTCTGCCGACGTGACCACGTGTGCACCCCTCAGCAGTTGGAGCTGCGCCGCGGCGGGGACCCGAAGGTCCCCGCCCTCCTGACGCATATGAGGGGCGAAGGCCGGCTGGCGGGCGCCGGGATCTCCGCCCACCGGGCAGTCTGGGGCCGTGCACCGCACGAAGCCCTGGCCGATGCGCTACGTTGACGTTACGGAAGCGAGACGTAGCAGTGCGGCCGCGTTGTCACCCATCACCAGCTGCAGGCTGCCGGCGTCGATGCCCGTCGCATTCAGCGCAGCGCGGTAGCGGTCGGCATTCAGCAGCGGATAGTCGGAGCCGAAGAGCAGACGGTCGGCGCCACACAGCTCGGCCACCGTGCGATAGGCCGAAGGTTCGTACAGGAACGGGACCGCGGCCGTGTCGAACCACAGGCGTCGGCAGAGCTGCGCCACCTCCGGCATGTGCGCGAAGAACGGGAGGCCGCCACCGAGGTGCGCGCATATCAGCTGCAGCGATGCATTGCGGATGGCGAACCTGGCCACCCGGTCCGGCGTCGTCGTGCCCTTGCCTGCGTAGTCGTGACCCACGGGCTCTGAGCAGTGCAAATTCCAGATCAGCCCCAGTTCGACGCTCAGCGTCGCTGCGGCTGCCACGCGATCGTCCTCCAACGAAAACTGTTGCGCGTCGCAGTTGAGCTCCCCGATGCCGCGCAGCCCGCGCTCCGCGCAGCGGCGCAGCTCAGCCTCGGTGTCGGCAGACGCCGGGTTGACGATGCCGAACGCCGTGATGCGCTGCGGGTGCTGCTGCTGCAGCGCAGCCAGGTGCTCATTGCTCGCCTCACGCAGCGCCCGGTCGGCAAACGGCCAGCCCAAGCACACAGCGTGGTCGATCTCTGCGCGTTCCATCTCGCTGAACAGCTCGTCGGCAGTGGCGATGGCGCGCTGCGCCGTGTGGCACATCGCGAACCACGCGTCGCCGGCGGCGATCTCGTCTCGCCTGTCGCGCAACGACGCCGCCAGGATGTGCACGTGCGCGTCGACGTTCACCCCAGCCACCGTCCCTCAGCGAAGACAACCGTGCCCAGGCACATCAGCACCGCGCTTGCCGCAACCATCGCGGGGCGAGCAACGCGGAATGGCGCGGTGAGGTCAACTGTCAGCAGCAGCGCCGGGAAGAGCGCGAGGATGTAGCGCGGCTCGGAGCGCCAGAACGAGAGCGACGCCGTCATCAACCAGGCGATGCTGCAGTACAGCGCGAACGAACGCGGGATCCGGTGCGAGACCCACATGCCGGCGCAGGCGGCCAGCCCGAGGAGTCCGAACGCGATCTCGCGAGCGAAGATTGAACGCACCTCGCCGTCCGACGTGGCGACCATGGTGTTCCAGCTCGTGGCGAGGCCGTTCCACGGCCACGCCGGTGCCTGGCCGAATGACGGTGAGGACTCGGCGTGGAAGATCGCCAGCGCGTCGCCGCTGTGCATCGCCATGTAGGCACAGTAGACGACGAGCGGCAGGGGGATCAGCGCCAGCCAGAGCAGGTCTCGGTTCGCTCGCCACCGCGAGCGCAGCAGGAGCTCGAGTGCGAGCGCGGGGAGCAGCGCCAGCCCGGTTACGCGCAGCGCCACCGCCACGGCCGCCGAGCTGCAGGACGCAGCTGCCCGTCCCTGACGCCCCCAGAACAGCGCGGCGGCAGCGGCGGCGATGAACGGTGCTTCGGTGAAGGGTGCGGTGAGGAATACGGCGGTCGGCGCGAACGCGAGGAGGAGCGCCGCGAACCGCGCCGCCTTCGCATCGCGTTCCGCAGCGACCATACGGCTGACGAAGTACAGGGCAAATGCCTCCGCGGCCAGGCACACCAGCAGCGCAGCACTGACAACGTCCTGCGTCACGAACGACGCAGCACGCACGAGCAGCGGAAACCCCGGCAGGAACGCGTCGAGATACGACGGTGTGGCCGGGTATCCGTGCCCGGCGATCGCCATGTAGGACTGCGCATCCCACTGCACCAGGTCGGATCCGGCGTTGCCGATCCCGATTGTGGGAACCACGACGGTGATGGTGAGGAGCACCGCGCCGGCGATGACCACACGAGAGCTGACCAGCGGCGCGATGACACCGCGCCATGAGCTGCGTGCGGCGGTCACGCCGAGCGCACGTCGTAGACGGTGATGTGCACCGAGCGGGCCACCACGGGGAATCCCTGGCTCGCCCACCACGCTGCATTGACCGACTGCGTTATCGCGCCGGAGTCCGTGACCCGGTCGTCGATCTCCACGTAGCTGACGTGGTACTCGTGCAGCAACTCGCTCACATCGCATGGCGTGCCGCTGCAACCCTGGTACAGCTGCTGCACGTCGCCGATGCGTGTGCCGAAGTCGGTGCCGTAGCTCCACAGCCAGCCGTAATAGCCCATGACCGAGGTGCGGCCCGCCACGGCGAGCAGCGGATCGTTGGGCCGGCCGAAGGTGAGGAACACCGCGTTGCCCGGGGTGGCCGCGGCGACCTCACGCGCCATCGCCACCTCGTCGGCGCTGGCGATGCTGTACGGGCCCGTCACCGAGTCCTGGGGTGGTGTCCAGGGCAGCAGCCGCAGCATCACCACAGCACCGGTGAGCAGCATCGTCGTAGGTATGAGCACCGAGGCGACCGTGCGCCAGGCGCCACGCCGCCACCAATGCGACGCCAGTGCTGCGGCGAGCATGCCGGCGACCAGATACCAGTACACCAGCAGCTTGGTGTTGTCCCAGTCCCAGCTCTGGAACACCACCACGTCACAGAGGGCGAACACGATCATCGCGCCGCACAGCAGCTCGAGCAGTGACCGGGGCACGAAGCCCGTGAAACGTGCACCAGCGGCACCGAGCCTTCCACCGGCGCGGCCGGCCAGGAGTCCGATGCTCACCACCACGCACAGCGGCAACGCAAGGCCCAGGTTGGCCACCCAGAAACCCCACCACTGCGGCGACAGCAGCAGCGACGCAGCCTTGCCCACCGCGGCGGGTGTGTTGGCGGCGGTGAGCGCCAGGTGATCGGACGCATTCGCCTCCCATCCCGGCTCGTAGTAGGGATACACGTCTGCGCCCGCCACCGAGCCGTGCGGCGCCAGCGCGATCTGGACCAAGCGAGGCGCCGCCAGCAGCACCGCCACAGCACCCAATGCAATCCACTCCCGCCTGCGGTTGAAGAGCGCAAGTACTGTGAGCAACACCGCAAGCGCGAACAGCGTCTGAGCATGCACCAGCGGCATCACGCCGAGTCCCACCGCGGCCACGGCGAACGCCGTCCAGGCGCGCAGCCGCGATTGCAGGCCGGCGAACACCAACAGGAGCACCGTGAGTGCAAGGTCGAAGCCGTACAGCATCGATCGCTGCGGCAGCCACCACGCGAAGAGCGGGGTGTACCACTGCTGGTTGGGCAGCACCGACGTGGCCGGCGTGCTGAGCAGCCCGTCGTAGGCGCGGGGCTGCGCTGCGATCACACCGGGAAGGTCGTGCAGCGTCCCGGCAAGGATGCCGAGGCCGTCACCGGGGTGCGAGACGATGTAACCCACGGTGCACTGAGACGCGGCGTAGCCGTGGGCCACGCACGCATCGCCGAACACGCCGACGAAACCGAGTCCGCCACCGATGAGGCACACGGCCGTGGCTATGAGAGCGGCTCCCAGCGTCAGCCCGACGCGCCGGCCGACGGCTATCACCAGCAGCACGAGTGTGAAGGCCAGGACGCCGCTGCCCAGCGCGAGAGAGGTGCCGGCGTCGAGGCCCAGCGTCATCAGCGTGGCCGCGTGGAAGTCCGGGAGGAACGGATACAGCAGCGGCGTGCCGCTGAACAGCGGGTTGGTCGGCGGTATGTTTCCGCCAATCGCGAAGCTCGACGCGGTGCTGAGGTGCTGCGACCAGTCGGCCCACACCGTCTCGTACCCGGCGAGAACGCTGCCGTTCTGCTGATAGACGGTGCGGGAGTAGATCAGCACTGCCAGCACCAGCGCGACCACGGTGATGCCGGCCATCGCAATCGGCGGCCGCTGTGACCAGCGCGCCAATGTCGCTCGCCCCGTGGCCACCCAGCGGCGTGCCGGGTTCCCCGTCCAGCGCGACGTGGCAAGCGCGAGCAGCACCACCCACAACGGGCCGGCAAACACGGTGGCGTCGTTAAGGCCGGCGAACAGAGAGAGGACGAAGGTCGCAGCGCTGGACAGCACCACGCCCAGCACCACGCCTGCGGCCA
>JAFAJR010000226.1 GCA_019236085.1 Candidatus Dormiibacterota bacterium | reverse complement strand
GCCGAAACCCACGCGGGCTCATCTTCAGCGGCGGCCCGGCGTCGGTGTACGCTGCCGGCGCGCCACAGCCTGATCCTGCCATCTATGACCTCAACCTTCCGGTGCTCGGCATCTGCTACGGCATGCAGCTGCTGGCCCACAACCTGGGTGGAGCCGTCGCGCCGAGCGACAAGCGGGAGTACGGTCATGCCTCGCTCACCGTCGACGATGATGCAGGACTGTTCAACCGGCTGCCCCGCGAGCTGTCGGTGTGGATGTCACACGGCGACGTTGTCAGCACGCTGCCGCCTGGCTTTCGCTCGATTGCACACTCGCTGAACTCCCCATGCGCAGCCATAGCCGGCCCGGGCGGCCGCTACGGCATCCAGTTCCACCCCGAGGTCGCGCACACGCCGCTGGGCAACGACATCTTGCGCAACTTCCTCTACGCGGTGTGTGGCTGTGCCGGCACCTGGGAGCCCGAGTCGTTCATCGACGCCGCGGTGTCCGACATCCGCCGCCGCGTGGGTGACGGCAGGGTGCTGTGTGCATTGAGCGGTGGCGTCGACTCGGCCGTCGCCGCAACCCTGGTGCACCGCGCCGTGGGTGACCAGCTGGTGTGCGTTTTCGTCGACAACGGCCTGCTGCGTCGCGACGAAGCCGAACGGGTGATCGACGTGATGTCGCGCCAGCGGCACATCCACCTGGTGCACGTCGACGCGGCTGAGCAGTTCCTCGAGGCGCTGCGCGGTGTTACCGATCCCGAGGAGAAGCGCCGGCGCATCGGGCGCACCTTCATCCGCGTCTTCGAGGAACAGGCGCGCTCGCTGGGCGAGGTGCAGTTCCTGGCCCAGGGCACGCTCTATCCCGATGTCATCGAATCGACGTCGCATGACACCCAGCATGCGCAGACCATCAAGACCCACCACAACGTCGGAGGCCTGCCGCCCGACCTGCGCTTCACCCTTGTCGAGCCGTTGCGCTATCTGTTCAAGGACGAGGTGCGCCGCGTCGGCATGGCTCTCGGGCTTCCCGAGGACATGGTGTGGCGGCAGCCGTTCCCCGGGCCGGGACTGGCGATCCGCGTCATCGGCGAGGTGACGCGCGAGCGGCTCGACACCCTGCGCGCGGCGGACTGGGTGGTCATCGACGAGATCAAGCGCAGCGGCCTGTACCGCAAGGTGTGGCAGTCGTTCGCGGTCTTGACACCTGTCTCGTCGGTCGGTGTGATGGGCGACGGCCGCACCTACGCCAACGTGGTTGCTGTGCGCATCGTCGAGAGCGACGACGGGATGACGGCGGACTGGGCCAAGGTGCCGTACGACGTGCTGGGACTCATCAGCCGGCGCATCGTGAACGAGGTGCCGGGTGTGAACCGCGTGGTGTACGACATCTCCAGCAAGCCGCCCTCGACCATCGAGTGGGAGTAGCGCAGGGTCGATGCGCGTCCTCGTCGTAGGCGGCGGCGGCCGCGAGCACGCGCTCGCCTGGGCGTGGCACCGCGACGCGCCCGCGGATGACATCGTGGTGGCGCCCGGAAATGGTGGCACTGCTGCGTTCGCCGTCAACGTCGCTGTCGACGTCACAGACGCCGCGGCTGTGGCTCGCTGCGCAGGAGAGCGCGAGGTTGACATCGTGGTGATCGGTCCCGACGCCGCGGCCGCCGCAGGCGTCGGCGACGCCTGCGCTGCGGCGGGCATCGCTGTGTTCGGTCCCAGCGCCGCGGCTGCGCGGATCGAGTCGTCGAAGGTCTTCGCCAAGCAGGTGATGCAGCGTGCTGGCATCCCCACCGCCGGCTGGGTGGCCGGTGATGCAACTGAGAAGGACAGGCTTCGCGACTTTGTGCATGCACATGGCGGACGCTGCGTGGTGAAGGCCGACGGCCTTGCGCTGGGCAAGGGGGTGGTCGTGTGTGACACCGTCGACGACGCGCTGCAGGCGCTGGCGGCGTGCCTCGACGAGCGTCGCTTCGGAAGTGCGGGCGGCACCGTTGTGGTGGAGCAGCGACTCGACGGCGTCGAGCTCTCGGTGTTCGGCCTCTCGGACGGCGAACGAGTCCGCGTGCTGCCCCCGGCGCGTGATCACAAGCGGGCGTTCGATGGCGACAAGGGCCCGAACACTGGCGGCATGGGGGCGGTGTCGCCGCCGCCGGACCACGGCATCGATGCGCTTGTCGACAGCGTCCAGGCCACCGTGCTGCAGCCCTGCGTCGACGCGCTCCGCGAGATGGGATGCCCGTTCGTCGGTTGCCTGTACGCCGGGCTCATGCTCACAGCGGACGGCCCGCGCGTCCTCGAGTTCAACGCACGGTTCGGCGACCCCGAAGCGCAGGTGGTGCTGCCGCTGATGGGGGAGCCGCTGCCGGCGCTGCTCACTGCCGCGGCGCATGCCGCGCTGAAGGCCGGAACGGTGGCACGCCGCAACGGTGCATGCGCCGGAGTGGTGGCCGCGGCGGCGGGCTATCCGGGTTCAGTGCACACCGGCGCCGAGATAACCGGTCTCGAGACTCTTGACGACTCGGTGCTGTGCTTCCACGCCGGGACACGCATCGCCGCCGACGGCCGGCTGCGCACCGCCGGCGGCCGCGTGCTCTGCCTCGTGGCTCACCGGGAGTCGTTGCACGACGCGACCCAGGACGTGTATGCGAACCTCGGTCGTGTGCGGTTCGACGGCATGTGGTACAGACACGACATCGGCGCGACCGGCCTGGCGGCGTTGAGGTCGTGAGCGAGCTGAGAGTCGGCATCGTGGTCGGCAGCGCGTCCGACCTCGAGGTCATGCGCAAGTGCGGCGAAGTGCTCGACACCTACGACATCGGCTGGGAGATCGGCGTCATGTCAGCGCACCGTGCGGCCGACACGGTAAGGGCCTATGCCGGGGCCGCGCGGGACCGCGGCATCCGCGTGCTGGTCGCAGGCGCCGGTGCGGCGGCGCATCTGCCGGGGGTGCTGGCGTCGCTGACGCCGCTGCCGGTGATCGGGGTCCCGCTCGCCGCCACGCCGCTGGCGGGTTTCGACTCGCTGCTGAGCATCGTGCAGATGCCGCCGGGCATCCCGGTGGCCACGGTGGCAGTAGGCGACATGGGAGCGCGCAACGCCGGCCACCTCGCGGCAGAGATCCTGGGTGTTAATGACTCAGCGGTGCTTGCGGCGATCGAACGGCACAGGGCGGCGATGCGGGAGAACGTGCAGCTTCCGGAGGGATTCAGGCCGAGCTGAGCACTCCGAGGCCTTCGATGCGTCGCTCTAGAATGCCCCGGATGCCCCGCCTCGAACTGGTGGAGACCTCGCTCCGCCACGGGCAGCAGTCGCTCCTGGTGAGCCGGCTGCGCCAGCGACACGCGCTGCCGGTGGCGGCCAAGCTGGACTCGTGCGGCTTCGCCGCGCTCGATGTCTTCGGCGGCGCAACCTTCGAGGCGTCGCTGCGCTTTCTCGCCGAGGACCCGTTCGAGCGGCTGCGCGCCATCCGCCGCGCCGCGCCGATCACGCCGCTGCTGGCCTGGCTCGCCGGGCAGGCCCTGGTGGCGCATCGCCACATGCCGGATGACGTCGTCGACAGCTTCATCGCCGCGGCCGCCGGCGACGGCATCGACATCTTCCGCTGCTACGACCCCCTCAACGACGTGCGCAACCTCACACGTCCCGCGGCGGCGGTGGCATCGGCCGGCAAGCAGGCCGAGGGGGTCATCGTCTACAGCGACGCCCCGTCGCACGACCTCGAGTCGATCGTGCGGGTCGGCAGGCAGCTGGTGGAGGTGGGCTTTCCCAGCGTGTGCCTGCACGATCCGCTGGGTGTGCTGATCGCGTCGCGAGCCTCGGAGACGGTGCGGGCACTGCGCGAAGCGCTGAACGTCCCGGTTTCAGTGTCCATTGCAGCCCAGACAGGACAGGCGACGTTGGTCTCGTACTCTGCGGCGCTTGCGGGAGCGCAGCGCATCGACGTGGCCATCTCCCCCCTGGCAGGTGGCGCCTCGATGCCCGCCGCTGAAGCGGTGGTCGCCGGCTTCGCCGGCACCGATGCAGACCCCGGGCTCGACCTCGAGGCCGTCGCGGCAGCGGCGCTGGAATTGGAGGGATCGCTGACGCTGTACGCCGATGTGATCGACCCGCTGTCGGCGCGGCTGGACACCTCGGCACTGCGGGGGTTGCTGCCGCCTTCGGCGATGGGACATGCGCTGGCCGAGCTCCGCGATCGCGACGCGCTGGGCTCGCTGCGCGAGGTGGAGGAGGAGGTGTCGCGTGTCCGCCGCGAGCTGGGTTCGCCGCCGTTGGTGTCGCCGCTCACGGAGATCATCGCCACCCAGGCCGTGTACAACGTGGTCGACGGCGACCGCTACGCAACGATCAGCCAGGAGATCAAGGACTACTGCCTCGGTCTGTACGGCGCTCCACCACAGCCGGTCGACCCCGAGATCCGGCGTCTGGTGAACGGCCGCGAAGAGGCGATCACCTGCCGCCCGGCCGACCTGCTCGAACCGGCGCTGCCGGCGGCGAAACGCGAGTTGCGGCGCGAGGGAGTGGACTCGGCCGGCGACGAGGCGATGGTGACCTTCGCCATGTTCCCGTCGCTCGCGCTTGCGCTCGCCCGTGGAGAAGCCGTGGCGGAGACGCTGGGTGATGAACCAGGGCGAACAGTTGAGGCGCCCGCCGCCGCGGAGGAGGCCACCGTCGGTGATGCCACCGGTGAGGACGCTGCGGCCGCCGGGCCGCCGGCGCAGCCGGTGCGGGAGCTGACGGTGGAGGTGGACGGGCAGAGCTACAGCGTCCGCGTCATCGGCGCCGGTGGCGCTGCGGAGGGTGCGGCCACGGTGCAACCGGCGGCGGCCGCCGATGCTCCGGTGGTGGTCCGCGAGGGGACTGTGGTGGCGCCGATGCAGGGGCTGCTGCTCAAGGTTTCAGTCAAAGTTGGCGACAACGTGAACCTGGGCGACGTGGTGGCGGTGCTCGAGGCGATGAAGATGCAGAACGACATCACCGCGACACGCAGCGGTGTGGTCGGCGGGGTCTTCGTCAAGGAGGGACAGGTGGTGGGTCCACGCGAGCCGCTGCTGCACATCGACGAGGGGCCGGCCTGATGTTCGGCAAGGTCCTGGTGGCGAACCGCGGCGAGATAGCGCTGCGCGTGATCCGCGGCTGCCGTGACCTGGGGGTGGCGACCGTCGCAGTGCACAGCGAGGCTGACCGCGGCGCGGCATTCGTGATCATGGCCGACGAGGCGGTGGAGATCGGTCCTGCACCGTCTGCGCAGAGCTACCTGGTGATCGACCGCATCATCGATGCGGCGCGTTCCACAGGTGCCGAGGCGATCCACCCCGGGTACGGCTTTCTCAGCGAGAACCAGGCATTCGCCACAGCGTGCGAGGACGCGGGGATCGTGTTCATCGGACCGCCGCCCCAGGCCATGGCGGCGATGGGCGAGAAGGTGCCGGCGCGGGAACGCATGCGCACTTCGGGTGTTCCCGTGGTGCCCGGGACCGACGCGCTCGACGATGTCGATGAAGCGGCGCGGGCGGCCGCCGGCATCGGTTACCCGGTGCTGATCAAGGCGAGCGCCGGTGGCGGCGGCATCGGCATGCGCGTCGCCCGGGACGAGAAGGAGCTGCGCGACAGCGTCGATGCAGCACGCAGCACCGCGGCACGTGCGTTCGGCAACGATACGGTGTTCCTGGAGAAGTACGTCGAGGATCCGCGGCACATCGAGATCCAGGTGATCGCCGACCGCCACGGCAACGTGATCCATCTGGGAGAGCGTGAGTGCTCGGTGCAGCGGCGGCACCAGAAGATCATCGAGGAGTCGCCGTCGCCGGTCATCGATGCGGAGCAGCGCGTCCGGATGGGCGAGGCAGCGGTGACTGCAGCGCGTGCCGTGGGTTACGTCAATGCGGGCACTGTCGAGTTCATCTACAGCCGCGGCGAGTTCTACTTCCTGGAGATGAACACGCGGCTGCAGGTGGAGCACCCCGTGACCGAGCTGGTGTACGGCGTGGACCTGGTCGCCGAGCAGTTGCGCGTCGCCAGCGGCGAGCAGCTGTCCTGGCGGCAAGAGGACATCGTGGCGCGAGGGCATGCTGTCGAGTGCCGCATCAACGCTGAGAACTACGCCAAGGGGTTCCTGCCGTCGCCGGGCAGGGTCACCGGGTACCACGAGCCGTCGGGTCCCGGCGTGCGGGTTGACAGCTCGCTTGCTGCGCCGGGCATGGTGTCGCCGAACTACGACCCCATGATCGCCAAGCTCATCGTGCACGGCGCGACGCGGGAGATGGCGATCGACCGGATGCGCCGCGCGCTGCTGGAGTACATCATCACCGGGATCCGCACCAACATCCCGTACCACCTGGCGGTGCTCTCCGACGACGACTTCCGTGCCGGCACGTACACCACGCATTTCATCGACGAGCACCCGCAGCTGGTTGCCGCGGCTGACGAGTGGGCTGCACGGCAGGAGCCGTTGCAACGGTTGGTGGGCGACCCTGCGCGCATCGCGGCGATCGCTGCGGCGGTGGCCGTCAGCACCTAGCGGCATCGCTCGTGGTCGGCTACGGCCCGCAGTATGCGAGGGCTGTGCTGCGTCCATTGGCGGAGCAGGTGGCGGCAGCAATCGGGGATGACACCGCGGTGCGCGTGCTGGACGGAGACTGCGGCGAGCTGGCTGCGGCACTGCACGCTGCGGCGTGGTGGCGGCGAGTGGATGTGGTACAGCGGTTTGATGATGTCGCGGGCAGCGGAGTCATGTTTGCGTCGCTGTGCACGGTGGGTGACGACGCTTCGATGCTGCTGCGGGTGCGCGAGCCGCCACGCCGCAACGCCGTCATCGTTGCCGCGTGGGACTCAGCCTCGCCGCCTGCGCATGAGCGTGCATTGCTGGAGGCAATGCGTGCCGGCGGGCGTGATGCTGCACCGTTGCAGCGCTTCTTCACCAGTGTCGAGCCGTTGCGCGACGAGGGGTTCACCGGCACCGCGCTGGCCGACGTGGCGCGCTTCGACAGCGTCGCGCACTGCTGGAACGCACTGGCGCTGGAGCGGGCTGACACCCTGCAGTTGGGATCGCTGTCGCGCGAGGTGTTGGGCGCGTTGCAGGATGAGTTGGCGCGCCGGCTTCAGCCATACAGCGCGGCCGACGGGACGCTTCGCATCCCGTTCACCGCTGGGCTTCTCACCTTTTAACTGTGTGGCCGGCGGCGCGGCTGACGAACGGATGTTTGGTATGATACAGGAATGTGTAGTGCCGTGCTCGAGCCGCCCCAGGCGGCCACTGCGGAGGATGTGCTGGCCCTGGCCCGGCGGC
>JAFAJR010000001.1 GCA_019236085.1 Candidatus Dormiibacterota bacterium | reverse complement strand
GCGAATCTCGGTGGGCGAGCCGACGCTTCGCATGCAGTTCAGCGTCAACAAGTCGCCGTTCGCCGGGCGCGAACAGACCGTGAGCAGCACGTCGCGTCAGCTGCGCGCGCGCCTGGACCGCGAGCTCCGGACCAACGTCGCGCTGCGGGTGGCCGATGGCGCGACCGCCGAGGTGTTCGAGGTCAGTGGCCGCGGTGAGCTCCATCTCGCAGTGCTCATTGAAACCATGCGGCGCGAGGGGTATGAGTTCGAGGTATCGCGACCGCAGGTGATAACCCGCCAAGACGAGCGTGGGCACCGGCTCGAACCGGTCGAAGAATGCGTCATCGATGTGCATGCGGACCAGCTCGGCAGCGTCACCGAGACGCTCGGTGCACGTGGCGCGCAATTGCAGTCACTGCGGCCGGTTGCAGGCGGTGGCGTGCGCGTCATCTATCACGCGCCGACGCGCGCACTCATCGGGCTGCGCAGCATCATTCTCACCCTGACCCGGGGCACCGGCGTGATGTCCACGCGCGTCCTGGGCTGGGAACGCTGGCGGGCGCTGCCGCGCAGCAGGCGCAGCGGCGTGCTCACCGCCAGCCAGGGCGGCATTGCCGTGGCGTACGGCTTGCAAGCGCTGCAGGAGCGCGGTCAGCCCTTCGTCGGTCCCAACACCGCCGTGTACGAGGGGATGATCGTGGGGCTCAACCGTCGCGGCGGCGACCTCGCCGTCAATGTCACCAAGCAGAAGCAGAAGACCAACATCCGCAGCAGCACCGAGGACGCCACGATCAAGCTCGTGCCACCGCGCGAGCTCTCACTGGAAGAGGCGCTCGACTTCATCGAGGACGATGAGCTCGTCGAGGTCACGCCACAGGGAGTCCGCCTGCGCAAGCGGGTGCTCAACGCGCTGGAGCGGATCGGGATCCGGAAGCGTCAGGCAGCCGCGGCGCAACTCAGCGTGACGAGCGGCGGCGTCGCCACTGCCGTGAGCGAATAGTCCGAGCACCGTCGAGCTGCCGTGCCGGCCGCGTCGCCGCCGTTGCAAAGGCCGGCGCGGTGGTTGTGCGCATCTCACCTGTTGTGATCAGCGCGTTGTCGTCGACCCACACGAGATCGGGCGCGCCCTCGCGGCGCAGCTTGCGCCACTTGTCGGCGTCGTCTGACGATAGGAAGGTGAGTGCCCGGCCCGCGGCGCCGTTGCGCGCGGTGCGACCGACGCGGTGCGTCAGCCAGGCCGCTGTCTCCGGCAGCTCATAGTTCACCACCAGGCCGACATGCGAAACGTCGATGCCGCGCGCGGCGACGTTGGTGGCGACGAGCACCGTGCTGTCACCACGACGGAAGGCCGCGATGGCCCTGTCACGCGCGTTCTGCGAAAGGTTGCCCTGCAGCTCGCCGGTGCGGTGTCCTTCGCGGGCAAGGTCGCGAGCCAGCTTCTTGGCGCCGTGCTTGGTGCGGTGGAAGACGATCGCCGAGCTGCCATGGCGCCGCAGCAGGCGGGACAGGATGCTCACTCGGTTCTCGCGCTCGACGCACACCAGGCCGTGCTCGAGCGTCGGCTCTTCAGCTGAGAGCCGCACACGCTCGGGATCGACGAGATGCTTGTCGATCATTCGCTGCACCCAGCCGGGAATGGTGGCGGACGCCAGCACTGTCTGCCGGGACGCTGCCGGCGTCGTTGCGATGATGCGCTCGACGTCGGGCGCAAACCCCTGGTCCAGCATCTCGTCAGCTTCGTCGAGAACCAGGTACGACACACGGTCGAAGCGCGCGGCGCCCTGCGTGGCGAGGTCGAGGATGCGGCCGGGGCAGCCGATGACGACGTCGCAGCTGTTGCGCAACGCCGACGTCTGGCTGCCGTAGCCGACGCCGCCGATGATCAGCGCCGTACGCAGCTGCGGGTCGATGCCGCGGAGCACGGATTGGATCTGGTTGGCGAGCTCGCGGGTGGGCACCACGATGAGTGCGCGGATCCCCGCGGAACTGTGTCCCGCCAGGCGCTCGACCAGCGGCAGGAGGAACGCCAGCGTTTTCCCGGAGCCGGTCGGCGCTTGGATGACGACGTCCCGCTGCTGCAGCAGCAGTGGGATCGCCTCTGCCTGCACCGCGAGCGGTTCGAGAATGTTCTGATCGGCGAGCGATTTCAGGGTGCGTGGACGAACACCCAGGTCTGCGAAAGTGGTCAACGGTAGTCTCCTGTCGGGCCGCGCCCGAGTCCCTCCCCTGGGGTGATTGTGCTGGTCTTCTCGGAGTATCCGCACCATGCATCCGGGGCGGGAGGAGGATCGCCAAGAGGGCAGGCTCGCACAGCGAGCTGGCTTCACGGTACCAGATGCGCGGCCGTCGTAGCCTCAGCTCGTGAAACGATCCGGTCCGAATCGGCCCCAGGCCACGAAGGCCGCCATCGCGAGATACAGCAGGTCGCCGAGCATCGTTGCCCGCTCGCCGCGCCGAAACCGCATGAAGGCCGCGCCGCCGAACAGCAGCACCGCACCGCATGCGGCGAGAGGTACCACGATCTGGGCGATATGGAGTGCAGCGGGCAGGATCAGTCCCGTGGCAGCCAGCAGTTCGAGGACTCCTATTGCTTTCAGCGTTGCCGGGTCGAAGTCCTCGACCCACCGTCCCACAGCACCACCGATGCGCAGGAGCGTCGCTTTGGACAGCACGAGCTTCGTGCTGCTCGCGACCACAAACACAGTGGCCAGCACCCCGGCGAGCATCCAGAGGGCAAGGTTCATGGAGCCGAAAACCCCTGGCGCCAGCTGGGGAAGCGCAGCGTCCAAGCGAGATCCGTTTTGGCCTTGGCATTCGACGCCCCGCGCACCTCGGTTCCCATCACCACCGCCGCTTCTCCGGCGACCAGGCGAACCAGCCAGGCTGGGAGGCGGCGCGGTGGCTTGGCTCCGATGGCTTTGGCCAGGAACGGCAACCATTCGCGCGCCGGCGCCGGCTCGTCGTCGACGATGTTGTAAATGGCGGGTCCATCGCGCTGCAGCGCGAGCACCGTTGCCGCGGCGGCGTCGTCAAGGTGGACCAAGGACATGAAGCCGCCACCGTCGCCGACGATCGGCATCATGCGCCTCCGCACCAAATCGCTCCAACCATCGTTGGTGTCGCCGTAGAAACCGCCGTAGCGCAGCGCGATGCCGCCGGCGGCAGTGACCGCCTGTTCCAGGTGCCGCATGGCCGCGTAGGTCTGGACTGTCTTGGGTGGCGGGTTGGGATCGAGCGGATCGTCTTCGCTCTTGACCCACCCGCCGATACGCGCGTAGCGGTATGGGGCAAAGCTCTGCGCCACGAAACGGGTCACGCCGGCCTCTCGACCGGCGGCGAGCAGGGCGTCCGTTCCTTCCGTCCGCAGCCGGTTCGTCTGGCCGAACGCGGCGTCGAGCCCGCCTCGCCCGAAGTGCGCGTGCGCCAGGGCTGTGGCTTGGTGGACGATCGCATCAGGCGACGCCTGCGCAACCGCTCGTCGCACCGCTTCGGCGTCAAGCAGATCCAGACGAAGTGTCGTCACGCCGAGCGCCTGCAGCCGCTGCTCCTTCTCGGGCGAGGTGTAGGTGCCCACCACCTCATGCCCGGCGTCGACCAGCTGGGGCACGAGCCTCATACCCAGGGCGCCGCTGGCCCCCGCGACGAAGACTCGCATCGTGGTCACCTCCATATGTCACACGCGACCGAGTTCGCGTGTCTACACCGATGACACCGGACGCAGAGGAAATGTGACCGCGATGGACGAACAGAGGTGGCTGGCCGATCGTTTCGAGGAGCATCGACCCCACCTGCGCGCCGTCGCCTACCGGATGCTCGGTTCGCTGGGCGATGCGGACGACGCGGTGCAGGATGCGTGGCTGCGCTTCAGCAGCGCCGGTGCTCGCGACGTCGAGAACATGCGCGCCTGGCTCACGACGATCGTGGCCCGGGTCAGCCTCAACCAGCTTCGCTCGCGCAACGCCCGCCGGGAGGAGCCCTATGCGGGCCACCTTCCCGACCCAGTGGTGAGCCGTGAGGGCGACGTCCAACCGGAGCAGCAGGTGCTGCTTGCCGACTCCGTCGGCATGGCCCTCCTCGTCGTGCTGGACTCACTCACCCCGGATGAGCGGCTCGCCTTCGTGCTGCACGACGTGTTCGGTCTTCCCTTCGACGACATTGCCACTCTGCTGGTCCGCAGCCCGGCGGCGGCTCGGCAGCTTGCGAGCCGCGGGCGCCGACGTGCGCGCGGCGCGGCGACGCCGGACCCGGACATACAGCGGCAGCGACAGGTGGTCGATGCCTTCTTTCAAGCCGCGCGCCTGGGCGACTTCGACGCGCTGGTTACGATGCTCGACCCCGATGTCGTGCTCCGCTCCGACTTCGGGGTGAAACGGCCGCCAGCACCCACGGTGC
>JAFAJR010000388.1 GCA_019236085.1 Candidatus Dormiibacterota bacterium | reverse complement strand
GTCGCTAGAGCCGCACCACCTCCGCCTGTCGCTGCACCGTTAGACTGATCGCCCCGATGGCTGAGGATCTCGTCGAACGGATCGTGTCGCTGTGCAAGCAGCGCGGCTTCGTCTATCCATCCAGCGAAATCTACGGCGGCCTCAACGCCGTGTACGATTTTGGCCCGCTCGGCGTGCGTCTGCGGCGCAACATCCGCAACCGGTGGTGGCGCAGCATGGTGGAGCTGCGCGACGACGTCGACGGTATCGAAACGTCTGTGCTCATGAACCCGGAGGTCTGGGCGGCGAGCGGCCATGTGCAGAGCTTCACCGATCCGCTCGTCGACTGCACCGGTGCGTGTCGCAAACGCTGGCGAGAGGACCACCTCGCTGCTGAGCGGACGGCGCGCGGCAAGGCACCGGACGCACCCGGTTGTCCCGAGTGTGGCGGTCCGCTCACTGCCGCGCGGCAGTTCAACCTCATGTTCAAGACCTTCATCGGTCCGGTGGAGGACTCTGCCGCGCAGATCTGGCTGCGTCCTGAGACTGCCCAGGGCATGTTCGTCAACTTCGCCAATGTTGTGAACTCGACGCGCCGCCGCCTGCCCTTCGGCATTGCCCAACAGGGCAAGGCGTTCCGCAATGAGATCTCGCCCGGCAACTTCATCTTCCGGCTGCGCGAGTTCGAGCTCATGGAGATGGAGTACTTCTGCAAGCCCGGCTCCGATCGCGAGCTGCACGACTATTGGTGCCAGGAGCGGTGGCGCTGGCACACGGAGGAGATGGGCGTGCGTGCCGGCAATCTCCGCTTGCGTGCCCACGAGAAGCACGAGCTCTCCCACTACAGCACCGCCACCAGCGACATCGAGTACAGCTATCCGTTCGGCTGGGGAGAGCTCGAGGGCATCGCTGACCGCACCGACTACGACCTGCGCACCCACGCTGAGCACAGCGGCCGCGACCTCTCGTTCTTCGATGCGCAGACCAACGAGCGTTTCACGCCGTTCGTGATCGAGCCGGCGGTGGGGCTGGAGCGGATCTTCATCACCTTGTTGGTGGATGCGTACGACGAGGAGGCCGTGCGCGGCGAGACGAGGGTGGTGCTGCGTCTGCATCCGGATGTCGCGCCGGTGCAGGTGGCGGTGCTGCCCCTCTCCAAGCGGGCCGAGCTCACCGAGCCCGCGCACCGCATCGACCATGAGCTGCGCGCGGTGTTCGCCACGGAGTACGACGAGACCCAGTCCATCGGGCGCCGCTACCGACGCCAGGACGAGATCGGCACCCCGTTGGCGGTCACTGTGGACTTCGACACCTTGCAGGACGATGCCGTCACCATCCGGGAACGCGACTCCATGGAGCAGGTACGCGTCCCTCTCGCGAATCTCACGCCGGCGCTGAAGGATCAGCTCGACGCGTCGCGCCGCCGCGCTGTTGCCAGGGCCACGGGCTCGAGCTGACTCCGCAAGTTACTGCCAAGAACTGCACGAACAGCGAACTGCGATGGCGCCAACGGGTACCGGCCGGTACAATGATCGTGGAGTGACCTTGCTCGAAAGCGCGCCGCCGGTGGTCTCGTTGGCGGACCGTGTGGGACCCGACCTATGGCACTCGCTGATCGCCGGTGGTGAACGGCGGAGCGCTCTGCCCGGCGAACCGGTTGCCGGCCCTGGGACCGACAGCACCGCGGCGGCCATCATCGACGGCAGCGCCAGGCTCTACCTGGTGATCTCCGAGGGGCGGCAGACGACGCTCCGTTACTACCGGCGCGGTGAGCTGGTCGGCCTGCTCGCGCATCTGGGTGGATGGCGCGAATGGGGCGCTGAGGCGGTGGTTCCCACCACCTACGTCGCGGTGACCCCCGAGCGGTTGCGCGCGCTGCTCGACGCCGAGCCGGACTTCCTGCGGGCAGTGATGGACGAGGTGGCAGCCATCGCGTCGGACGCGATCCAGATGGTGGTGGCGGCGGGGTCCCACACCATGGCGGCTCGCGTCGCGGGGCACCTGCTCGAGGCTGCTGCGCCCTGCGCTGACGGCAGGCTGGTGGCGCAGCTGACGCACCAGCGCCTGGCCGACACGACCGGCACGGCTCGAGAGGTGGTGACCCGGATGCTGCGCCGCTTCCGTGAAGCGGGTGCCATCGCCACCGGGCCCGGTGTGATCGAGATCCTCGATCGCGACCGGCTGCTCACCGCGTCAGCTGAGATCGAGAACAGCCGGCTGCACCCCGCCTGAGCGGCCGCGCTACGGTGGTGTGGTGCGCACCGCCGCTGCAGCCACCCTCGCAGCGCTGGCACTGAGCGGGGCACGGCTCGCGCCGCTGCCGGCCGGCGCATCAAGCACGCCGGCGCATGTGCTGGTCATCGTCGAAGAGAACCGCAGCGCCGGCGAGGTGCTGGGCTCGGCCCAGGCCCCGTATCTGACGTCTCTGGCCAATACATATGGCCTGGCGCAGAACGCGTACGGCCAGTCGCATCCCAGCCTGCCCAACTATCTCGAGCTCATCTCCGGCTCCACGCAGGGTGTGAGTGATGACGGCACCGGCTACGTCTTCAGCGCGCCCACGCTGGCGGGCCAGCTCAGCGCCGCCGGAATAGGGTGGCGGGCATACATGGAGGGTGTGCCGTCAGCCTGCTACCACGGCGTGTCGGGAAACGGCTATGCCAAGAAGCACGACCCCTTCATGTACTTCGCGCAGATCCTCGACAACCCCGCACAGTGCGACAACGTCGTCCCATATGCGCAGCTGTCGACCGACCTCGGTGACGGCACCGCGCCGCCCTTTCTCTGGATCACGCCGAACCTCTGCGATGACGGCCACGACTGTTCCACGGCGACGATGGATGCATGGCTCGGTGCGCAGCTGCCCGTGGTGCTGCGTTCGTCGTGGTTCGCAGACCACGGCGTGGTCATCATCACCTGGGACGAGGGCGTCGAGAGCTCGGGCTGCTGCAGCGGCGCCCACGGTGGCCATATCGCGACGATTGTCATCGCGCACGACGTCGTGCAGCATCGCGTCATCACAACGCGTGTTGACCACGGCGGCACGCTGCGCACCATCGAAACGCTGTACGGTCTGCCGTACCTCGGCGACGCTGCGTGCACCTGCAGCGGCGACCTGCTGGGTCTGACCACACCGCCGCCGCCACCCGCGTGGACGTGGCTGACGGTGCCGCGCTTTCGCTGACCGCGCTCGCCGGGCCGGATGGTACTGTGGGCCGCATGGCGGGGCACAAATGGGTCTACTTGTTCGAAGAGGGTGGCGCCGCCATGCGCGACCTGCTCGGGGGCAAGGGCGCCGGTGTGGCCGAGATGACGCGGGCCGGCCTGCCGGTGCCGCCCGGGTTCACAATCACAACCGAAGCGTGCAACGCGTACTACGAACGTGGCGAGCAGTTTCCCGACGGCATGTGGGACCAGGTCCAGGACGCGCTGCGGCATGTCCAGACACAGACCGGCAAGACCTTCGGCGACGCGGCGAATCCGCTGCTTGTGAGCGTGCGCAGCGGCGCCAAGTTCTCCATGCCCGGGATGATGGACACGGTCCTGAACCTCGGTCTCAACCAGACCACCCTTGAAGGACTCGCACGGCTCACAAGTGACCGCAGGTTCGCGCTGGATGCGTTCCGCCGTTTCATCCAGCTCTTCAGCAAGATCGTGCTCGGCGTCGACGGAGACCTGTTCGAGCACGCCCTGGACGGTGTGAAGAAGGAACAGGGTGCCGCCAGCGACGCCGATCTGTCTCCGGAGGGGTTGGACATCGTCATCGCCCGCTATCGCGACATCGTGGGCTCGCATGCCAATCGCGACTTTCCCGAGGATCCTGTCGAACAGCTGCGTGCCGCGATCGGCGCAGTGTTCTCGTCGTGGAACAACAAGCGCGCCATCGACTACCGCAACTTCAACCGCATCCCGCACGACCTGGGCACCGCCGTCAACGTGCAGTCGATGGTGTTCGGCAACATGGGCGACGACTCCGGCACGGGCGTCGCCTTCACTCGCGACCCCTCCACCGGCGAAAAGGTGCTCTTCGGTGAGTACCTCACCAATGCGCAGGGAGAAGACGTGGTCGCCGGCATCCGCACCCCCAAGCCGATCTCGGCGATGGCGACGGAGCTGCCCGCCGCATACACGGAGTTCGAGCAGATCGCGCGGCGCCTGGAGCAGCACTACCGCGACGTCCAGGACATGGAGTTCACCATCGAGCGCGGCCATCTGTTCATGCTGCAGACGCGCAGCGGGAAGCGCACCGCGGAGGCGGCGGTGAAGATCGCCGTCGACATGGTGGGCGAGGAGCTCATCACGCGTGAGGAGGCGGTCCAGCGCGTGGAGCCGTCTCAGGTGGACCAACTGCTGCACCGCCGCATCGACCCTGCTGCGAAGGTAACCGTCATCGCGACCGGTCTCGCCGCGTCGCCCGGCGCCGCCTATGGCAAGGCGGTGTTCGACGCCGACCGGGCGGAGGAGATGGCCAGGTCCGGAGAAAAGGTCATCCTCGTCCGCATCGAAACGAACCCCGACGACGTGCACGGGATGATCGCCGCCCAGGGCGTGCTCACCTCCCGCGGGGGCAAGACGTCGCACGCCGCGGTGGTTGCTCGCGGCATGGGCAAACCCTGCGTCGCCGGTGCTGAGTCGGTTCGCGTGGACCTCGAACGCCGGCGCTTCACCGCCGGGGACGTCAGCATCGCCGAGGGCGAGGAGTTCACGATCGACGGGTCGACGGGGAACGTGATCCTGGGCGCCGTCCCGATGATCGAGGCGGAAGTCTCCGGCGACCTCGAGCAGCTGCTGCAGTGGGCGGACGGCATCCGCCGCCTGCAGGTCTGGGCCAACGGCGACTACCCCCGCGACGCGGAGCGCGCGCGTGGCTTCGGCGCCCAGGGTATCGGCCTGTGCCGCACGGAGCACATGTTCATGGAGCAGGAACGCCTGCCCGTGGTGCAGCGCATGATCCTTGCGGCGAACGCCGAACAGCGCCGCGAAGAGTTGCAGCGCCTGCTGCCGTTCCAGCGCGAGGACTTCACCGGCATCCTCCGGGCCATGCACGGGCTCCCGGTCATCGTCCGCCTCATCGACCCGCCCCTCCACGAGTTCTTGCCATCCTTGGAAGAATTGCTGGTAGAGGTGACGCGTGATCAAGCCGAGGGGCGTCCCGAGGCGGAATGGCGCGAACGGGCGCAGCTGCTCGAGGCGGTGCGTGACCTTCACGAGCAGAACCCGATGCTGGGCTTGCGTGGATGCCGTCTCGGCCTGCTGTTCCCCGAGATCATCGAAATGCAGGTGCGGGCCATCATGGAGGCCGCGGTTGCGTTGCAGCGCGACGGCGTGGATGTGAAGCCGGAGATCATGGTGCCGCTGGTGGGAACCGCCACCGAGTTGCGCCGCACCCGCGAGCACATCGATCGGGTTGCCGCCGAAGTGCAGGAGCATGCCGGCGTCGAGGTCGCCTACCTCGTGGGAACCATGATCGAGCTGCCGCGCGCCGC
>JAFAJR010000373.1 GCA_019236085.1 Candidatus Dormiibacterota bacterium | reverse complement strand
CAGCGTCTCTTCGATGGTCTCGTCGCCGCCACGCGCTGAGGGAGCGCCATCGCGGCAGCGCCACCTGCGCTGGGCCCTGGGCTTCGGAGTCGTCGCCACGCTCCTGGTGGCGCGCAACCTGATCGGCCTCGACAGCGCGCCGGTGGGGGCGTACGTCGACGAGACGTCGATCGGCTACAACGCATGGGCGGTGGCACACACCGGGCTCGACGAGCACGGCGCCCACCTGCCGCTGTACTTCACGGCGTTCGGCGAGTACAAGAACCCGGTCTACGTCTACACGCTCGCCGCGTTCCTTCGGTTCCTGCCGCTGACCGCTTCGGTCGAGCGCATACCCGCCGCGGTGTACGGCGTGGTGGCGCTGCTGTTCATCGCGCTCGCCGCATGGCGTATCACACGCTCGCGTCCGATGACGCTGCTGCTGTTGGCGCTGGCGGCGCTCACTCCCTGGCTCACGCAGGAGAGCCGCGTGGGTTTCGAGGTGATCGCGATGGTGGCGCTGCTGGTAGCTGCGTTGTGGTGCTTGTCTGGTGACGCGCCAGGACCGCAACGCCTGGTCGCTGCCGGCGTGCTGTTCGCGCTGGCGATCGTCGCCTACACCGCAGGGCGCCTGGAGGTGCTGCTGTTCGCTGTTGCGTTTGCCGCCGTGTACCGCTCGTCAGGTGTGCGGCGGTGGTGGCTGGTGCTTCTGCCCATCGCTGCCGGTTACGCCGGCGTCGGCGTGTGGGGCTTGATGCACCCAGGTGCGCTCACGGCAGAGTTCTCGGCGGTGAACATCGGGTACGACAGCCCGGGCATCCCGGCGATGATCGCGCGCTTCGCCGGCAACTACGCGCAGTACTTCTCACCCGACTTCCTGTTCATCCACGGCGACCCCAACCTGCGTCACAACAGCGACTACGCAGGGATGCTGCTGGTGGTGATGCTGCCGCTGCTGCTGGCCGGGCTGTACGAGTGCTGGAGGCAGCGCGGTGAGCAGTTCGCGAGGTTCACCATTCTGTGCATCGTGCTGGCGCCGGTATCGGGGGCGCTGACCTATCCGGCGCCGCACGGGCTCCGCGGCGCGGTGATGCTGCCGTTTCTGTTCATCCTCGCAGCCTATGGAGCGCGGCTGGTGCTGCGCATTGCAACGCAGCGGCGCCGCGCCGCGATCGGCGTCCTCGCAGCCGGTCTGATCACCCAGGGCGGGCTGTACATGCTCGACTACTACACGGCCTATCCCGTCCGCGCCAGCTACTTCTTCGACACCGGCGTGCAGCCGGCGATCGCCACCGCCGAACGCCTTGCCGGCGGACACACCGTCTGGCTCTCCGACGACATCGAGCAGGCGTACATCCAGGCATTCTTCGTTCTGCAGCCCGCGCCACCACGAACACCTATGGCGGACACGACGACTCTGGGCCTGGCAAAGCTCAACATGCAGCTTGCCGACGCGGCGCAACCGACAGCCGCAGCATCGCCGGGTGACATCTTAGTACTGCCGTCGGCCGACCCCGCACCGCCCGATGCGATGTTGCTCTCGGTTGAGTACGCGCCTGCCGATCCGCTTGCCCCCGCAGCACGCGTTGCGCTGCTCGGCATCTACCGCGTCACCTGAAGCGCCAGGCGGCGGCGGTGAGCGCTGCTGCTACCGTGGAAGTGGCAGTGGGAGGATCGATGCATGCGTGACGTGGTCATCGTCGAAGCGGTGCGGACACCGCTGGGACGCGGCAACACCAAGAATGGGGAGCTGAGCGGCGTGCACCCCGTGGTGCTGGCCGCCCATGTGCTTCGCGAGGTGACAGAGCGCGCCGGCATCGATCCGTCGGCGGTCGACGACGTGGTGTTCGGCTGCGTCAGCCAGACCGGCGAGCAGAGTGTGAACGTCGCACGGCAGGCAGTGCTCACCGCAGGGTTTCCCGTCGAGGTGCCGGCGACCACCGTGGACAGGCAGTGCGGCTCGTCGCAGCAGGCGCTGCATTTCGCTGCCAACCTGATCCAGTCAGGCGTGTGTGATGTGACGATCGCCGCCGGGGTCGAGAGCATGAGCCGAGTCCCCATGGGAAGCACCGTCTGGCAGGGACCTGGCACGCCGTTTCCCCCGGAGCTGCTGGAGCACTACGACCTGGTGAGCCAGGGACTTGCCGCCGAGATGATCGCGGAGCAGTGGCACATCAGCCGCGAGCAGGCGGATGCGTTCGCTGTCGACTCGCAGCGCAAAGCGGCAGCCGCGCAGAACGAGGGCCGCTTCGACCGCGAGATCGCACCCATCGTTGTGGGCAACAACGGCGAGAGCCACGTGGTGAGCCAGGACCAGGGGATACGGGCTGACACCACGGCCGAGGTGCTGGCGCAGCTGCAGCCCTCATTCCGCCCGGACGGCATCCTGCACGCCGGGAATTCTTCGCAGATCACCGACGGCGCCTGCGCGGTGCTGCTCATGGCCCGGGAACGCGCGGATGCGCTGGGCCTGCGGGCCCGGGCGCGGATCGCCGCCCAGGCGGTGGTCGGCGTGGACCCGGTGACGATGCTCACGGGTCCGATCCCGGCCACGGCGAAGGTGCTCGAGCGTGCCGGGCTCGGCATCGACGACATCGACCTCTTCGAGGTCAACGAGGCGTTCGCGCCGGTGGTTCTCGCCTGGCAGCATGAGCACCGTCCGGACCCCGGCCGCGTGAACGTCAACGGCGGCGCCATCGCGCTGGGCCACCCGCTGGGAGCCAGCGGCGCCCGGCTGATGACCACGCTGCTGCACGAGCTGGAGCGCCGCGAGGGCCGCTACGGCTTGGAGACCATGTGTTGTGGTGGCGGCCTCGGCACCGCGACTGTCATCGAACGGGAGGGCTGATGTTGCGCGCGGCGCTGACAGGGAGCGGTCACGTTGCTGTCACGCGTCCCGAAGGCGTCCGACAACGCCGTGGTATGCTCCGGCGGCCGTTGAGATCCCTGCTGGCATGAGCACCGAGATGAAGCGAGTCCTGATCATCGAGGACTACTACGCCCTGGCCGACATCGAGTCGTTGCTGTGCACCATGGAAGGGTACGAGGTCAAGGTCGCCAAGAGCGGCGACGAGGGCCTGCAGGTCTTCCAGGAGTTCAAGCCCGACCTGGTGCTGCTCGACCTCATGCTGCCCGGCGACCTCAGCGGCACGCAGGTGCTGGAGAGGATTCGCAATGACCACGGCAGCAACCCCAAGGTGCTCGTGGTCAGCGCGCTGGTCAACGCCTCGACGGCGCCCAAGCTCGAGGCCTACGGCAACGTGCAGACGCTGGCCAAGCCGTTCAAGATCAAGGAGCTTGCATCGCGCATCCAGGCGATGCTCGCTTCCTGACGGAGGCGACCGCGGGATGCGCGCCGAACCGCCCTCGCAGTCACGCCACCGCCGGGCGGCTCCGCCCCGTGATTTTGTCAGTGGCGGCAGAAACAGGCGCTGCCCGTATCTCGAACAGATCCTGCGAGACCAGGCGGGCCCGTTCGGGCTCCTGACCCGCTACAAGGCCGACTGTCACGTCGACCACCGCACCCACCGCTTCACCGGCCGGCACC
>JAFAJR010000362.1 GCA_019236085.1 Candidatus Dormiibacterota bacterium | reverse complement strand
CGATGGTCAATGGCCATGCAATCGCCCACGGCGGATACATCTTCCTGCTGGCAGACACCGCGTTCGCGTTTGCCTGCAACACCCGCAGGCCGTCGGTGGCAGGTGCTGCCGAGGTTGTCTTCCTGCGGCCGGCTCGCGAAGGCGATGAGTTGATCGCCGAGGCAGTCGAGCGGGTGCGCCGAGGGCGAAGCGGCGTGTACGACGTCACGGTGCGACGCGCTGACGGTGAGGTGATCGCCGAGTTTCGCGGCCACAGCCGGGCGCTGCACGAAGCGGGTTCGGGCGACGCGTCGTGACGTCCTTCGATGGCGAGACCACCGTGCTCGATCCCATCGAACGCGCATCGCGCGATGAGATCCGCGCGCTGCAGCTGCAGCGCCTGCAGTGGGCTCTTCGCCACTGCTACGAGCACGTGCCCGACTATCGCCGCCGTTTCGACGAGGCCGGCGTGCAGCCCGACGACTGCCGCAGCCTCGACGACCTGGCGCGCTTCCCCTTCACGACCAAGGAGGACCTCAGGCGCACCTATCCCTTCGGCATGTTCGCCGTGCCACGCGACCAGGTGTCACGGCTTCACGCGTCGAGCGGCACCACAGGACGGCCGACTGTCGTGGGCTACACAGAGGGCGACATCGACACCTGGTCCGGCCTCATGGCTCGCTCGATCCACGCCGCCGGGGGACGGCGGGGGGACATCGTCCACGTCGCCTACGGCTACGGGTTGTTCACCGGCGGCCTTGGCGCCCATTACGGCGCGGAGCGGCTGGGCTGCACCGTCGTTCCCGTGTCGGGCGGGATGACCGAGCGGCAGGTGCAGCTCATCGCCGACCTGCAGCCGCGCGTCATCATGGTCACCCCGTCCTACCTGCTGGCGATCGTCGACGAGATGGAACGGCAGGGTGTCGACCCCCGGACCACCTCGTTGCGCGTAGGCATATTGGGTGCCGAGCCGTGGACGGAGGACATGCGCCGGGAGATCGAGCGGCGCACTGCGATGAGCGCGGTTGACATCTACGGACTGTCGGAGGTGATGGGTCCGGGCGTTGCCGTGGAATGCGCCGAGACCAAGGATGGGCTGCACGTCTGGGAGGACCACTTCCTCCCGGAGATCGTCGACCCGCAGACAGGTGATGTGCTCAGTGACGGCGAGCGCGGGGAGCTGGTCTTCACATCGCTCACCAAGGAGGCGTTGCCCGTCGTCCGCTACCGCACCCGCGACCTCACCAGGTTGCTGCCAGGGACTGCCAGAACCATGCGGCGCATGGAGCGGATCACGGGCCGGACCGACGACATGATCATCCTGCGCGGCGTCAACGTGTTCCCCACGCAGGTGGAGGAGCTGATCCTGCGTACCGGCGGGCTCACCCCGCATTTCCAGTTGGTGCTCGCCCGGCCGCGGCGGCTGGACGAGATGACGGTGGTGGTCGAGGCGAGAGCCGATGCGACCGGCGATGCCGCGGCGATGGGCGGCCGGCTGGCAGCTTCGATCAAGGAGCGGATCGGTGTGACCGTGCAGGTGGACGTGGTGCAGCCGGGGACCGTGGAGCGCTCGACGGGGAAGGCGAAACGCGTGGTGGACCGCCGCTAGGGCAGCGCGGGCGTCACATCGGTCTTGGAGAAGTCATCGCCGGCGAACAGCAACGGCTCGCCCGTGGTTCTCGCAAGCGCGTATGCGAAGCAGTCCCCGAAATTCAAGCGAGCGGGATGGCCGCTGCCCTTTCCGAAGACCTGGTACGCGCGTCGGGCGACTTCGATGTGGCGTTCGGTGACCGGTTCGACGTGCAGCGGCGTGCGCGAGACCATGTCGTCGAGCCGGCCGCTGAGTACTGGGTTGCGGTTGGCATCAACAACTATGGCTGTCTCCAGAAGGGTGCCGGCCGAAATCCTGACGGATTCACTGCGCGCCAGTGTGTGGCGAAAACGGGAAGCCCGGTCAGTGTCAAGGAGCACCTCGACGATGGCCGAGGTGTCGACGATCATTTGGGCAGGCCACGCTCGTCGTAGAGCAATTCCCCGTGGTCCGTGCTTTTGAAAGGTTCGCGCCACAGGTCGCGGCTCTCCCGCGAGATCCTCTCGAGCAACTCGACACGCCGGGCAATCTCCTTCTCATCCGGGCGTTCGAGCCGTTCGAGCCGTTCTCTCACCGCCACGGTGATGGCGCCGGTCACTGTCTCCCCCGTCGCCTCGGCGAGTGCATGTGCCAGGCGCACCGTCTCAGGGTTTTTGATGTTCAGGCTCACGCGGTGGAAGTCTACCTCGACCGGCATACCCTTCTACCTTGCCACCATTGACCGCCCGCACGCCGGACGATAGACTCTGGTTTTATCCAACGTTGGGTGGGTTTCTCGAGTGGCAGCTTCCCTGAGCACTGAGGGGCTCCAGCAGGAGTTCGACCGGCTGGTCGCCGACGACCAGCGCATCGAGCCGCGCGACTGGATGCCGGACGACTACCGCAAGACCCTGGTGCGCCAGATCGCGCAGCACGCGCATTCCGAGATCATCGGCATGCAGCCTGAGGGGAACTGGATCACGCGAGCGCCGTCGCTACGCCGCAAGGCGATCCTCATGGCAAAGGTGCAGGACGAGGCGGGCCACGGCCTGTATCTCTACTGCGCCGCGGAGACGCTCGGCGTGGACCGCGGTGAGCTCATCGACCTCCTGCACAGCGGTCGGCAGAAGTACTCGAGCATCTTCAACTACCCGACGTTGACCTGGGCCGACGTGGGCGCCATCGGCTGGCTGGTGGACGGCGCGGCGATCACCAACCAGATCCCGCTGTGCCGCTGCTCCTACGGCCCATACGCCCGCGCGATGGTCCGTGTCTGCAAGGAGGAGTCATTTCACCAGCGGCAGGGATACGAGCTGCTGTACGCGCTGACCCACGGCACCGACGCGCAGCGGGCGATGGCTCAGGACGCTGTGAACCGCTGGTGGTGGCCGTCGCTGATGATGTTCGGACCTCCCGACACAGAGTCGACGCACACCGCGCAGTCAATGGCCTGGCGCATCAAGCGTTTCTCCAACGACGAGCTGCGTCAGCGGTTTGTCGACATGACGGTTCCCCAGGCAGAGGTGCTGGGGGTCACGCTGCCGGACCCTGTGCTGCGCTGGAACGAGGATCGACGGCACTACGACTTCGGCGAATGCGACTGGGACGAGTTGCGCAGGGTGGTGAGCGGTGAGGGGCCGTGCAACCGCCAGCGCATGGAGCACCACATCGCGGCGCACGACGAGGGCGCCTGGGTTCGCGAGGCTGCGGCCGCCTACGCAGCGAAGCACGCGGCAGTCGACGCGGCGGCATGACCGAGGCACGCGAACCGCTGTGGGAGGTGTTCGTGCGCAGCAAGCGTGGCCTGTCGCACAACCACGTCGGCAGCCTGCACGCCCCGGACGCAGAGATGGCGTTGCGCAACGCACGTGATGTGTTCACGCGGCGCATGGAGGGCGTAAGCATCTGGGTGGTGCCGTCGGCCGCGATCACCGCATCCTCGCCGGAGGAACGCGATCCGTTCTTCGAACCGGCTGCCGACAAGGTGTACCGCCACCCGACCTTCTATGACATCCCCAAGGAGGTGAAGCAGCTGTGAGCGTCGCCGCGCACGACGGCATCGCCGTGTTCACCCTCCGCCTCGCCGACGACTGCCTGGTGCTCTCGCACCGCCTGGCGCAGTGGTCCTCGCGGGCGCCGACGCTGGAGGAGGACGTGGCGCTGACCAACATCGCGCTCGACCTGCTGGGGCAGGGCCGTTCGCTGTACGCGCTGGCCGCCGGCCTGGACGGCAGCGGACGGAGCGAAGACGAGTACGCGTACGGCCGCGACGAGCGTCAATTCCTCAACTGCCAGCTGGTGGAGCAGGAGAACGGCGACTTCGCCCAGACGGTTGCACGGCAGCTGCTGTATTCGACGTTTCAGCAGCATCTGTGGAGTGCCCTCGAAGCGTCACGCGACGAGACACTGGCGGCCATTGCAGCCAAGGCGCTCACTGAAGTGCGCTACCACGTCGACCATGCAACCAGGTGGACGCTGCGCCTGGGTGACGGCACTGTGGAGAGCCACGAGCGCATGCAGGCGGCACTCGAACGGCTGTGGCCGTACACCGCGGAGCTGTTCGAGGACGACGACGTGGTTGCGAACGGCGGCGTTGAGCCGCGGCTGCTGCGCGCTGCATGGGAAGCTGACATCGATGCAGTGCTCACCGAGGCGACGTTGCAACGTCCCGAGCCGGCGTGGGCTCCCAGTGGCGGACGTCGCGGCATTCACACCGAGTCGTTCGGCTACATGCTTGCCGAGATGCAGCATCTGCACCGCTGCCATCCCGGAGCGACGTGGTGAGCGGAGCGGTGGCGTTGCGCCGCGCCCTGGCTGCCATCCCAGACCCCGAGATCCCGGTGCTGACCATCGAGGACCTCGGCATCTTGCGCGACGTCCGCGCCGTCGGGCAGCGTGTGGAGGTGGGCGTGACGCCCACGTATTCGGGGTGTCCAGCGCTCGACGTCATCCGCGGCGACATCGAGCGCTGCATCCGCGACCACGGCTTCGACCCCGACGTTCGCACAGTCCTTTCGCCGCCGTGGACCACCGACTGGCTGTCCGTTGATGCGCGGCGGCGGTTGCAGGAGCACGGCGTTGCCCCGCCGCGTCGTCGTGACGCGACTGGAGGTCTGTTGGAGCTGCCGGTGGCGTGTCCTGTGTGCGGCGACCAGCACACCACCGAGGTGGCGCACTTCGCCTCCACGCCGTGCCAGGCGCTGCGCCGCTGCGACGCCTGCAGCGAGCCGTTCCAGCACCTCAAAGAGCACTGAGCGGCACATGAGCAGCGCGCCGGCCGTGGCCGAGGTGCGGCGCCGCGCCACCATCCATCCGCTTCGCGTGGCCAGCGTCGAGCCCCTCAGCAACGATGCGGTGGCTGTCGAGTTCGAGGTGCCCGCTGACCTGGCGGACACGTTCCGCTTCGTCCAAGGCCAGCACGTCTCGCTGCGTTCGCTGCAAGCCGGTGACGATGTGCGTCGCAGCTACTCGCTGTGCAGCCCCGCGGGCTCCGGGCGCCTGCGCATTGCCGTGAAGTTCCTGCCCGGCGGCGTGTTCTCCACCTTCGCTCGCGACACACTCCGTCCCGGCGACGTCATCGAGGTAGTGACGCCGACGGGACACTTCAACGTGCCCATCGACCCTTCGACGCCGCGCTCCTATGTGATGGTCGCCGCGGGCAGCGGCATCGCTCCCATCTTCTCCAACCTGGCGACGGTGCTGGAGGCTGAACCGAGCAGCACGGTGACGCTCATCTACGGCAATCGCACAGTCGCCGACATCATGTTCCTGGAGGAGCTGGAGGACCTGAAGAACGCGCACCGCGAGCGCTTCGCGCTCTACCACGTGCTGTCACGCGAGGAGCAGGAGGTCCCGCTGTTCCACGGCCGCATCGACCGGGAGCGCTTCGCACGCTTCCTCGACACGCTGGTGCCCCCAGCTCTTGTCGACGAATGGTTTCTCTGCGGGCCTCGTGGCCTGATCGAGGATGCGCGCGCCGAGCTGCTTGCGCGCGATGTGGACCCGGACCGCGTCCACTCAGAGCTCTTCCACACCGAGAGCATCGAGCAGGCACGCCGCGTGCAGCACGACACGCCGGCGGCGTCTGCAGGCGGCGCCACGTCGCAGATCACAATCGTCCTGGACGGCCGCCGCTCCACGTTCCCGTTGCAGCGCAGCGAGCGCATCCTCGACGGCGCGCTGCGCGTGCGGTCTGACGCGCCCTATGCGTGCCGCGGCGGGGTGTGCGGCACCTGCAGAGCCAAGCTCGTCGAGGGCCAGGTGGAGATGGAGCAGTGTTACGCGCTCGAACCGCACGAGGTCGCCGCGGGGTTCGTGCTGGCCTGCCAGTCGCACCCCGTCACCGAGCAGGTGACTGTCGAGTTCGACCAGTGAGGCTCAGTAGATGAAGGCCTCGACGTCCTTGAGGTTGGTCACCGCGCGCTGATCAACGATGCCGAGGCCGACGTAGTTGGCCTCGTCGAGCGTGAACGCCGTCGGGCTCTGCACCGACACCACGTAGGCCACGTGGCCGATGTCGCTGTATCCGTTGCCCGGGCCGAACACCACTATGGCTCCGGCGCGCGGCGCGAGCCCCTCCTGCATGCCCTGCGCGGCCGCGTTCGCCGCCCAGGCGCCGGCGTCCCCATCCCAGGTCACCGTGCGCAGCGACGCCACGTACCAGGTGCACTGCCCCCAGGGGAAGTAATCGACACGCGGACCGAAGGCGAACGGTGGCAAGGCTGTGCCCTGCACCGTGGGGTTGCCACCGGAACCGCCCGACTGCTGCGCAGCGTCAAGGATGAGCAGGTTGTCGAGCTGCGTCTGCACCGTCTGCAGCTGAGCGAGCAGCGTGGTCGCCTGGCCGTTCAGCGAGCTGTCCAACGCTTGGTACGCGGTGCGCTCGTACTGCTGCTGGCTGCTGAGCGTCTGCAGCGAGCCGACAAGCTGCGTGGCGGTGGTGAAGTCCGCGAGGCGTGCGGCGCGCAGGCTCACCAGCTGCTGCTCCTTGGCGTGCACGGAGCTCACAAGCGTGCGCATGTGTCCGCTCACCTGGCCCAGGGTGGTCACAACGTCGACGGCGTCGATGAAGCTCTTGCTGTCGATGAGCGCCGTCACGACCGTGCCCTGGCCCTGCATGCGGTACATGCCGTCGACCAGCGAGGCGAGCTCGGCGCGGTCCTGCTCGAGTGTCGTCTGCGTAGTGGTGAGCTGCGTAGTGACAGTTGCCAGTCGCTGGTTCGCAGCGTCGAGCTGGATCTGCGCTGTGGCGAGTGCAGTCGTCGTAGCGTCGAGCTGCTGCTGCAGTGCCGCTGCCTGCGACACGGCGTACGAGCCCTGCTGGTTGAGCGAGGTCAGCTGGGTCTCGAGCGACAGTGCCTGGGATTGGAGGGCGGCGATCCGCTTGCTGTACTGGTCCGCGGAGGCGCGCGACGACGGCGGCGACACAAGCAGGAGTGCGAGGGACGCGGCAAAGGAGCAGATGAGGAGCAACCGCCTGGGCATTGGCCTTGTAGGCTGAAACGTCGCGGCAACGACGCTGCCGCGAGCCTGGTAACAGCCTGGTGGCGAAGCCCGAAATTCGCGCTCAGGAGAAGCGGGGCGGCCGTTTCTCCCGTCTGGCAGCCGTCCCCTCCGCGGCGTCAGGCCCGGTGAAGCCCAGGAACTCCAGCGCCAGCGAGGCATCGAAGCTGGGGCCGGCGAGGCGCAGCCAGTTGTTGAGCGTGTGCTTGGTCCAGCGGATCGCTGTCTGAGAGCCGGCGGCAAGCTTCCGCGCAACCTCGAGGGCCGTGTCCTGCACCCGGTCGTCGTCGACGCACAGCGAGACCAGGCCGATGCGCTCGGCCTCCTCGCCGCTCACCGGCTCGCAGGTGAGCAGGTGGTACTTGGCCTTGGCCATGCCGCAGAGCAGCGGCCATACGATTGCCGCATGGTCGCCGGCGGCGACGCCGAGCCGCGTGTGACCGTCGATGAGACGCGCGCTGCGCCCTGCCACCGAGATGTCCGCGAGGAGCGCGACCACCAGTCCCGCGCCGACCGCCACGCCGTCGATGGCGGACACGATGGGTGTGCCGCAGTTGATGACGTTGTAGACCAATTCCCCGGCCTCCCGGAGCACGCGTGCACGGACTGTGAAGTCGCCGCGGATCTCATCGATGAGGTCGAAGTCGCCGCCCGATGAGAATGTGCCGTCGGCGCCACGGACCACCACGACGCGTGTGTCCTGGTCGCTGTCGATCTCCCGCCACACGCGGCTCAGGTCGGCGTGCATGGCCGCGTCGACGGCGTTGAGGCGGCCTTCGGCGCGCAGCGTCACGACCAGAATGTGCTCGTCGACGCGGTCGAACGTGAGGCTGGGGAACTGCGCGTAGCGTTCCACGCGACGCTCAGTCACCGGTGAAGGCCGGCGCGCGCTTCTCCTGGAACGCGGTGATGCCGTCCTGGTAATCGTGGGTTTTCGAGACCCGTCCCTGGGCCGCCGCCTCGGCGGCGAGCACGTCGCTGAACATCGGATTCTCATCGAGGATGCGCCGCACGATCTGCTTCGATTCGCGGAAGGCGGCGGTGGGTCCTTTCGCAATTCGCGATGCCAGCTCGCGCGTGCGGCGCAGCAGGTCGGCGCCGGCGACGCTGCGGTTGGCCAGCCCCCAGTCCGCTGCTTCGCGGCCCGAGAGCAGCCTTCCCGTGTAGATCAGCTCCAGTGCGCGGTGCGGACCGATGCGGGTGACGAAGGCCGCATGCGCGCCGCTGTCCAGCACCGCGCCGATTCGCGCGAACGGCGATCCGATGCGCGCGTCATCAGCGACGTACACGAGGTCGCATGCCAGCGCCAGACCCAGCCCCGTGCCGAGGCAGGCGCCCTGCACCGCTGCGATGGTGGGAATGGGAAGGTCGCGGACACGCTGCATCACCGGGTTGAAGACATCGCGCAGTATCTGCTCGCCGTCCTCGTGCAGCGGATCGGCGCCGGCCAGGTCGCGTCCGCTGCAGAACGCGCGGCCGTTGCCGCGGACCAGCAGCGCGCGG
>JAFAJR010000357.1 GCA_019236085.1 Candidatus Dormiibacterota bacterium | reverse complement strand
TTCCACGACGTCGACGTCTCCGTGTTCCGCACGGAGAAGGGCCTCTCGCCCGAGGTGGTCGCGGCCATCTCGCAGCACAAGAACGAGCCCGAGTGGATGCTGCAGTTCCGCCTCAAGGCGTACGAGCATTTCATGAAGCGGCCCATGCCCACCTGGGGCGCCGACCTCTCGGCCATCGACTTCGACGACATCTACTACTACGTGAAGCCGGTGGAGGAGCAGAGCCGCTCCTGGGACGACGTGCCCCTGGCGATCAAGAACACGTTCGACCGCCTCGGCATCCCCGAAGCAGAGCGCAAGTTCCTGGCCGGTGTCTCGGCGCAGTACGACTCGGAGGTTGTCTATCACAACATTCGCGAGGACCTGGAGAAGCAGGGAGTGCTGTTCAGCGACTGCGACACCGGGCTCCGCGAGCACGAGGAGATCTTCCGCGCCTACTTCGGCACGGTTATTCCTGCGAACGACAACAAGTTCGCAGCGCTGAACAGCGCTGTGTGGAGCGGCGGTTCGTTCGTGTATGTGCCCAAGGGTGTGCAGGTCGACATTCCGCTCCAGGCCTACTTCCGCATCAACAGCGACAACATGGGCCAGTTCGAGCGCACCCTCATCATTGCTGACGAAGGCTCGTCGGTGCACTACATCGAGGGGTGCACGGCGCCGACCTACTCGAACAATTCGCTGCACGCCGCGGTGGTCGAGCTGGTTGCGCACAAGGGCGCCAAGATCCGCTACACCACGATCCAGAACTGGTCCGACAACGTGTACAACCTGGTCACCAAGCGTGCCTATGCGCACGAGCGCGCCACCGTCGAATGGATCGATGGCAACTTGGGCTCGCGCATCACCATGAAGTACCCGGCTGTCTATCTCATGGGTGAGGGTGCGCACGCCGAGGTCATGAGCGCCGCGTTTGCCGGCTCCGGCCAGCACCAGGATGCCGGCAGCAAGGCGATCCACGTGGCGCCGAACACAACCAGCAACATCGTGTCGCGCTCCATCAGCAAGGGCAGTGGACGCACGTCATATCGCGGACATGTGCGGGTGCTTCCAAAAGCGCACGACGTCAAGGTGAACGTCCGCTGCGACGCGCTGCTGCTCGACACCGAGTCCCGCAGCGACACCTATCCCTACATGGACATCGAGTCGCCCGACGTTACCATCGGCCACGAGGCGACGGTGAGCAAGGTGGGCGAGGACCAGATCTTCTACCTGATGTCGCGCGGCATCACGGAGGAGGAGGCGACAGCTCTCATCGTCAACGGCTTCTTCGAGCCGTTCGTGCGCGAGCTGCCGATGGAATACGCGGTGGAGCTAAACCGTCTGCTGGCGCTCTCGATGGAGGGTGCGATCGGATGATCGGCGCCGAGCTGGCGGCCGCGCGCGCCGCCGGCGCGCCGGGCTGGCTGGCCGGCCTGCGTCGCTCGTCCTGGGAGACCTTCGAACGCCTGCCGTTTCCGACGCTGCGAGACGAGGACTGGCGGCGCACCGACATCAGGCGCTTCGAGCTCGAGGGCTTCCAGCCGCTGACCGACGTCGACCCTGCCGTGATCGCGGCGATGCTCCGGCAGCGCGACCGCGCTGCACCGGACTCGGCTGTTCTCATCGACGCGCCGGTGCCGGTGGCGGCGCGGAATGCCGACGCCCTGCTGGCCCAGGGCGTGATCGTCAACAGCCTCGAGGAGGCAGCCACCCGCCACCCCGAGCTGGCGCAGCGCGCGCTGAGCGCCGCGGGCCTCGACACTTCCAAGTTCGGATCGCTCTGGAGCGCCATGTGGCGGGGCGGCGTGTTCGTCCACGTCCCCGCCGGCGTCGAGGCACTGGCGCCTGTCTGGGTGCTGCACCCTGCGTCGGGCGACGGCAGCGCGGTGTTTCCCACGACCGTGGTGCAGCTCGAGCCCCGCGCCTCGCTGACGGTTGTCGACGCATTCGCCTCCCCGTCCGGCGGCGCCTCGCTCTTCAGCGACGCCTCGGTCGCCCTGGCGCTGGGCCGCGAGGCCCGGCTCGACTACGTGGCGCTGCAGCAATGGGGTGACGGCGTATGGCACTTCGCCCGGCACCGCGCGGTGCTCCAGGACGGCGCCCATCTGCGGTTCTTTGGGGCCACGCTCGGTGCCCGGCTGCAGAAGGCGTACTGGGACGTCGTGCTTGCCGGCGAGGGCGCCGAAGCGGACGTCACCGGCATCTGCGTCGGCGACGGCGACCAGCACCTGGACCATCAATCGCTGCAGGACCATCGCGCGCCGTCGACCCGCAGCGACCTGCTGCTAAAGGTTGCGGTGCGAGACCGGGCCCGCTCCGTGTACTCCGGGCTCATCGATGTCGCACCGGAGGCCGTCCACGCCGACGGTTACGTGCAGAACCGCAACCTCATACTCAGCCACGGCGCCAAGGCCGACTCGGTGCCGCGCCTCGAGATCAGGGCGAACGATGTGAAGTGCGGCCACGGCGCAACCGCCGGCCACATCGACCCCGAGCAGCGCTTCTACTGCATGGCCCGGGGCATCGATCCGGCAGGCGCCGATTCGCTCATCGTCCGCGCGTTCCTGGACGACGCCACGTCCCGGCTGCGGCACCCGGGATTGCGCGGACTCATCAGCGAGCTCATCGACTCGGAGATCGCCGGCGAGACGCAGGCCGGCCTGCGCAGTCCCGAGGCCTGACGTGGAGCCGTGGGTCCCCGTCGCCCAAGTCGGCGACATACCGCCGGGTCATGCCGCGAGGGTGGAGATCGACGGCGTCCCCGTCGCCATCTTCAACGTCGGTGGAGACTTCTACGCGCTGGATGACACCTGCAGCCACGCCGAGGCGTCGCTGAGCGAGGGCGACCTCGTCGAGGACCGCTATGTCATCGAGTGCCCGCTGCACGGTTCCAGCTTCGACCTGCGCAGCGGCGACGCCGTCACCCTGCCCGCGGTGGAACCGGTGCGTGTGCACCAGATCCAGGTGGGCGACGACGGCGTGCTTCGGATCGCCCTGGCCGGGGAGAACGCAGCGTGAGCACGCAGGTCGCAGCTCTGATCGACGTGGAGCGGATCCGGGCGGACTTCCCCATCCTGCAGCGGCGCATCAACGGCAACCGCCTG
>JAFAJR010000291.1 GCA_019236085.1 Candidatus Dormiibacterota bacterium | reverse complement strand
CAAGCGCCTCTACATCAGCGATCGTACCGTTGAAACCCACCTCGCCAACGCGTACATCAAACTGGGCGTAACCTCGCGCGTCGAATTGGCGCGTCGCGCAGACGCCCTCGGAATCTGACGCAAAGGCGACCGCGCGCACATCAGTCTGGCGTTGTTACCGTCCTTGGCAATAACTCGGGGAGACAGGACTCGAACCTGCGACCCCTGGTCCCCCAGACCAGTACTCTAACCACCTGAGCTACTCCCCGAGGTCGCCAAAGCAGTCTACTCCATCGCCTACAATGCCCCAGACGGGCGGGTGTTCACGGGGGAGACGCATGCGGGGACAGGACCTTCTCACAATGCAACTGAGGGGTTCATTCGATCTCATAGCCGAACACGCCGGCGATGCCGCGGCGGTGTGGGACCAGAAGGCGCGACCGGGCGTCTCCATGCCGGGGTTCGTCCTCTGGCACTGCGCCCGCATCATCGATTGGGGTGTGCACACGGTGGTGCGGCGCGTCCCAGAAGTGGCGGCCGGCGATGACTGGCGCGAGCGGATTCGATACACGCTGGGCCACGGCGCGGGCCTCAGCACCGCGGAAGCCGAGCAGCTCGCAAAGACAGTCACACCCGATGACGTCATCGCATACGTGCAAGCACTGCGGCGTCCTGTGCTCGACTGGGTGGCGCGAATCACTGATGACGAGCTTGACGAGACCATCGACATGCGCGCCGTCAACGCCACGCATCCGCGCTACATCACTGACATGGCGTGGGCAGAGGTGAAGAACCTCGACGGCGTGCAGGCGTGGCAGATCCTGGCCAGGCCGTGCATCAGTCACGTGCGCATCCACATCGGCGAGGTCGAAACGCTCTCCGCCGCGGTGGCGGCTTCGGTCACCGCCTCATAAGCCGGTCAGCCCAGCGGCTGCAGGCCGCGCAGCTCATCAGCGGGGTCGCGGTGCATCAGGTCGGCGAGGCCCTCTGCGACCGGCTTCCCCTCGAACAGCACCGCGTGAACCTCGCGGGTGATCGGCATGTCGACGCCGCGCGCCTCGGCGAGCCGCACCGCCACTCGCGTCGCGTCCACGCCCTCGGCCACCATTCGAATCCCGGCCAGCGCTGACTCCAAGCTCGCACCCCGGGCGATTGCCTCACCCAGGCGGCGATTGCGCGAGTGCGGGCTGGCGCAGGTGACTACGCAGTCGCCGATCCCTGCCAGCCCTGCGAACGTCATCACGCTCGCTCCCGACGCCACACCCAGTCGCGCCATCTCCGCCAGGCCGCGTGTCATGATCGCGGCCTTGCCGTTGTCGCCGGCGCCCATGCCATCGCAGGCGCCCGCGGCAATGGCCACGATGTTCTTCAACGCACCCGCATACTCCACGCCGACACAATCCGCTGTGCTGTAGAGACGGAACGTGTCGTGGCTGCAGGTGTCGCGCACCTCTTCGGCGGCGTCACTCGGCCCGGCGACGACACTGGCCGCAGGCAGGTGCATGGCTATCTCGACCGCGATGTTGGGGCCGCTCATCGCCGTCACGCGTGGCGCGAAGGTGTCGCCCAATACATCGCACAGCACCTCACTCATCGTGCAGCTGCTGATGGCGTCGAAACCCTTGGCAGCGCTGACCAGAACCGCCCTGTCACTGACGCTGTCGCGGCACGACGTGGCGACCTCTCGCATGGCGTGCGTCGGCACCGCGAGGAACACGATGGACGCCTCGTCCACAGCTTCGCGCAACGCGGCGGTCGGCGTCACGGCAGCGTCCAACGCGATCTCCGTGAGATATCGCGGGTTGTGTCGCGTCGCGGCAATCGCTTCGGCGATGCGCGGATCGCGTGACCACAGCGCCACTGGCGAGCCGGTCCGGCACAGCGTCTGAGCCAGCGCCGTGCCCCACGAGCCGCCGCCCAGCACCGCCAGCTTCGGGCTCATCGCTCGCCATCCCGCCGGCGGCACACAATGCGCAATCGCACGCCTGCAAACCCGAAGACCGCGCGGATCCGGTTCTCCAGGTAGCGCCCGTACGAGAAGTGCAGCAGGTCGGGATCGTTGACGAAGAGCACGATGGTGGGGACTGCGCTGCGAGCCTGCGTCGCATAGAGCAGCTTGAGACGCCGTCCATGGTCGTGCCGCGGCGGGTGCTCGTCGAACGCGGACCGCAACAGCGTGTTCAGCGCCGGTGTGGGAATCCGCGTCGCCCGGGCATCAGCCACCGTGAGCGCCGCATCGAGCACCTTGCCCACGTTGCGCCCCTCGGTCGCGCTGAGCGTCAGCACAGGAACACCAGGGACGAAGTCGAACGCGGCGCCGAATGCTTTCAGGAACGCAGGAGACACACGGTCCTCCTGTGCGACCAGATCCCATTTGTTGGCAGCGACCACCAGCCCCACGCCCGCCTCCACCGCGTAGCCAGCAACGTGCCGGTCCTGCGCCACAGCTCCCTGCGATGCGTCCACCACGAGCACTGCCACGTCGCTTCGCTCCAGCGCGCGCATGGCTCGCAGCAGGCTATACCGCTCCACCTCGCTGCTCACGACGCCGCGCCGCCGCATGCCCGCGGTGTCGACAAGACGCACCACGCGTCCCGCGTGGGACAACACCGTGTCCACAGCGTCTCTCGTGGTTCCTGCCACAGGTGACACCAACGCGCGGGGCTCGCCGATCATTGCGTTGAGCAGCGAGGACTTGCCGACGTTGGGCCGGCCGATGATCGCCACACGCACCTCGTCGGCGGCGGCGCTCTCGTCCTCGTCCGTCGCCGGCGGCAACAGGTTGATCACCCGGTCCAGCAGGTCGCCGGTGTCCTTTCCCTGCAGCGCGCTGATCAGAGTCGGCTCGCCGAGCCCCAGCCGGTACAGCTCGTGCGCGAAATGCGGGTCGCGCTCGGACTCCGCCTTGTTGCCCGCCAGCACGACCGGCCGGCCGCCGGCACGCAGGATGTCGGCGATCTCCAGGTCGACTGCGGTGACGCCGTCGCGCACATCCACCAGGAAACAGACCACGTCGGCCTCTTCGATGGCGATGCGGGCCTGTTCCTGGGTGCCGCGGATCAAGGCGGCGAGGTCGGCGTCCGTTCCATTGGACGGCAGAGGGTCGAGGCCCGCCGTGTCGATCACTGTGAATGCTCTACCGCGCCATTCGACAATGCCGTATAGGCGGTCGCGCGTCAGCCCCGCTGTGGGGTCGACGATCGCCGCCCCTGTGCCAGTGAGGCGGTTGAACAGCGTCGACTTGCCGACGTTGGGGCGGCCCACGATGGCCAGCACACCGCTGGGCGCTGTCTCCACGTCGTCGCGCTGCCGGCGGCGGCCGCGCCGCGCGGCGCCGGCGGGGCTCACGGCGCCGGAGCCGGTTCCTGCGGCGCCACGATCAGCAGGAGCGGCACGAACGGACCGTGCTCCTCGCCGAGCGAAAACGCGTTGACATCTCCTGTGCCCTCGGGCGTGGTGGCGCAGATGATGTAGACGTAGTCGAGCCAGGCGTGGTCCTGGTCGAACTGCGATGGCTCTGCCGGGTGGTCGGGGTGGCTGTCCCAGATGCCGACCACGTCGAGACCGCGAGAGCGG
>JAFAJR010000198.1 GCA_019236085.1 Candidatus Dormiibacterota bacterium | reverse complement strand
GCTGGCCACCTCGCGGGCAAAGCCCATCTCGTGGGTCACGACGACCATGGTCATGCCGTCCTCAGCCAGGGAGCGCATGACGTCGAGCACGTCAACCACCAGCTCGGGGTCGAGCGCGGAGGTCGGCTCGTCAAACAGCATCAGCTTGGGACGCATGGCCAGCGCGCGGGCGATTGCGACACGCTGCTGCTGGCCCCCGGAGAGCTGGCGCGGGTAGCTGTCAGCCTTGTCCGCAAGACCGACGCGGTCGAGCAGCTGCTTGGCGTGCTCGACAGCCGCACGCTTCGGCTCCTTCTTCACGTGCACCGGGGCCTCGATGACGTTCTCCAGCGCTGTCATGTGCGGGAAGAGGTTGAAGTGCTGGAACACCATGCCGATCTCGGCACGTTTGCCGCAGACCTCGTTCTCCTTGAGCTCGTACAGCTTGTCCGCCGCCTGGCGGTATCCGACAAGTTCGCCGTCGACGGACAGCCGTCCGGCGTCGATCTTCTCCAGGTGGTTGATGCAGCGCAGGAACGTGCTTTTGCCGCCGCCGGACGGACCGATGATGCACACCACCTCGCGCGGCATCACCTCGAGATCGATGCCCCGGAGCACCTCGAGCCTGCCAAAGTTCTTGTGCACCCCCTCGGCGTGCACCATGGCCGTCACAGGGTCGTCCCGTCCGGGTTGCGTGGCACGGGGAGCACGACGTCGCGGCCGTGCTCAACCGGCATCCCCGCGTGGAAGCCGAACAGCAGCCTCCGAAAGCGCTGCAGCGGTGTTGGAGGCAGTTGGCGCTGAGCGCCTCGCGCGTAATAGCGTTCGATGTAGTACTGCCCGAAGGTGAGGATAGACGTCAGCAGCAGGTACCAGAGGCTTATGACGATGAACAGCTCGATGATCCGGTAGTTGACCGTGGAGATCTGATCGGCGACGGTGGCCAGCTCGGCAACCGAGCCGACGACGATCGCGAGCGAGGTGGTCTTGAGCATGGAGATGGTCTCGTTGCCCGTTGGCGGGATGATCACTCGCATCGCCTGGGGCAGCACTATGCGTTGCATCACTTGCAAACGCCGCATGCCGAGCGCCTGCGCCGCCTCCGTCTGCCCCTGCTCCACCGAGATGATGCCGGCCCGGACGATCTCCGCCATGTACGCCGCCTCGTTGAAGCCCAATCCGAACAGCACGGCCAAGAAGGGGCTTATCAGCGTGTTGGTGTCGCCCGAGATGCCGATGTTCGTGAAGGGAATCCCCACCCCGACGTGATGGATGATCGTGTTGAGGTTGAACCAGAAGAAAATCTGCACCAGCACCGGCGTTCCGCGGAAAAACCAGATGTAGAACCAGCTCACGGTGGACACAACGGGGTTGGGCGAGAGCCGCATCACCGCGAGGATCGTGCCCAGGATGATGCCCATCAGCATCGCGCCCACGGTGAGCAGCAGTGTGAGCAGGACTCCTTGAAGGATGCGCTGGTTGAAGAGGTATTGGCCGACGACCTCCCAATGCAGATCGGGCGCCGTGACGACGGTGCCGATGACCTGCGCCGTGATCGCAAGCACCACGACTGCCGCCACCCAGCGCCAGGGATGGCGAACCGGTATTGCCTTGATCGCCTCGGGCGGCAGCCGCTCGCCGACCTGCGGCGCCGGCTCGGCCACGGACTACCTCAGTACGACGGCACGCAGGACGAGCCGACGGCGCTGTTGTTGTTGAGCGAAACGTCGGTCGCCTGCACCGCACCTGAGGTGACCCCCCACTGCTGCAGGATCTTGGTGTAGTAGCCGCTGCTGATCAGGTACTTCACCGCGTCGGTGATGGCCTGCTCCAGCTGGCTGCCGTGCACCAGCGCGATGCCGTACGGCGACACGCTGCATGGCTGGCCCGCAAGCGCGAGCTGCCCGTTGGACTGCTTCACCTGGTACGCGGCGATCGGCGAGTCGGCCCAGCCGATGTCGTCGCGACCCGAGATCAGCGCCTGATTGGCTTGCGTCTGCGTCTGGTAGCTGTCGACGGTGATGTCCTGCTTGCCTGCGGACGTGCAGTGGTCGGTGTCACCGCTGATCGCCGCGCCGCCCACGCTCTTGCCCAGGTAGCCCCAGGCGTCGGACTCCTCTGTGGTGCCCGCCTCCACCGCCACTTTCTTGCCGCACATGTCAGCAGCCGAGTTGACGGTGACACCGCTGCCGGCCTTGATGAACCACGCTTCGCCGGCCTGGTAATAGGTGATGAAGTCGATACCGCTCTGCTCGCGCTTGGCGGTGGGTGTCCAGCTGGAGATGCTGAACTGGTAGCGCGGCTTGTCACCGCCCGCCTGCTCCGAGGGAGTCGATGCCTTGAGCTGGGCGATGATGTCGTCGAAGGTCACGTTGTTGAAGGTGCAGCCGACGCCCATCACCTTGCAGATGGCGTTGCCGAAGTCGATGTCCCAGCCCTGGATCTGTCCCGAGTTGGGGTCCACGAACTCGTTCCGCGCGT
>JAFAJR010000180.1 GCA_019236085.1 Candidatus Dormiibacterota bacterium | reverse complement strand
GCGCTCCAGCTCATCCACAACTTCATGCAGCGACGCCCGCGTGTCGATCTCGGCGGTGGCGCCTGCACGCAACAGCGGCTCGGCCCGCTCTCGATCGGCGAGCACCCGCTCGCGCTCTTCTGGCAACTTGCCGAAGTCGTTCGTGTTCCGAGTGGCAATGCGTTCGAGCATCACATCGAGCGGTGTGCTCAGCAGCACAATTGCGTCGAAGCGAGGGTAAAAGGCCACTTGGTTCGAGACGCACCCCGCGACGAAGAGCGTGCCTCCGTCGTGCGCGTCGAGCAGCGCGGCAATGCGGTCCTCACGCCACCGCTGCTCCGGCAGGCCCGCGCCAGGAGCGCGGACCTCCTCTGAATAGCCGCCACCGTCGGTGTCCACCACATGATGTCCACGAGCCGCGAGCTCCGCCAGAGCCGCGGATTTGCCTGTTCCAGACATTCCTGTCACAAAGATGACCGTCAGGGCGCTAATGCCTCC
Source organism: Candidatus Dormiibacterota bacterium (assembly GCA_019236085.1). Lineage (GTDB taxonomy): Bacteria > Chloroflexota > Dormibacteria > Aeolococcales > Aeolococcaceae > JAFAJR01. The sequence goes on along the minus strand of JAFAJR010000180.1, from coordinate 2,247 downwards.
ACCGCGTTCATGGTACAGCTCCTCGATAATGGCGGTGCTACGACAGCATCGAGCGAAACGTCCGTCGTCGCCTGGCCCTGGCGCTTGTACGCCGCAGTGGCGACGTACCTGGGCGTCCTGATCGTCGCAGGCACGATCGCTGCCACGGCCGCAGCCGTGGCGTTCCTGCCCGACCTCAGCTCCCCCAACGGCTTTCAGCTGTTGCAGCTCGTGCCGTCTGACACCGCGTCGCTGCAAACACAGGCGACCGAGGACCGCATCTTCGGCGCCTCGCTGTCCGACTCGCCCGCAATGGTCGTCGAGCACGATCCCAGCGGCTACTCCCCCACGCTGCTGCTGCGTGCACTGCAGCAGGCCCAAACAGTGGACCGCGGAACGACTGATGCGACGCCCACCCAGCCTGTCGGCGCACTCCCGCTGACCAACCTGGCGCCGCTCGCTCCGTCGCACGGCACCGCGACGACGATCGTCACGTATCTCTTCTTCGGTCGTAACGCGCAGAGCAGCGACATCGAGCAGGGGGCTAGTGCGTATGCAGCGCACGCACCGCATCCCGCCGGGTCGTCCGTCGGCGTCACTGGGGACATTCCGGCGCAGCTCGCCGAGGGTGACACCATCGAAAACACGCTGGTGCTGCTCGAAGCCGCGACGATCGCTCTGATCGCGCTCCTCATCGGCGCCATGTTCCGTTCGCCCATCGCCGCGGCCGTTCCGCTGAGCGGGGCCGGCATCGCGTATCTCATCGCCCGACACGTGCTGTCGTGGCTTGCTGCCCGTGCCGGTGTGGTCATCCCCTCGCAGCTGGCGCCGATCCTCATCGTGCTCGTGCTCGGCGTGGTCACCGACTACTCAGTGTTCTTCATGGCGTCGATGCGGGCTCGGCTGGCGGACGGCGAGTCCCGGGGCGTGTCGTTGCGCCGCTCAGCCGCACGTGTGGTGCCGCTGGTCATCGCCGCAGCCCTGACCGTGGCCGCAGGCGCCGTAGCGCTGGTGGGTTCGGGACTCGGCTTCTTCCGCGCGGTGGGACCGGGCCTGGCGGTGGCGGTGCTTCTGTCGGGGCTGGTCTCCGTGGTCTACGTTCCGGCGTTGCTCGGAGTGCTCGGACGGTTTGCGTTCTGGCCGGGTTTGTCGCGAAGTCGCGGTGACGTCGAGGCGGGGTCGCGGGCCGGCATGCGGCTTCTGATCGCACGCATGCTGAGCCGGCGGCCGGCCGCCGCTGCGACGGCGCTGGTGTGCACTGCCGCCCTTCTACTCGCGGCTCGAGGACTGACCGGCGGTCTGCTCGGGGCCGGCATTGTGAGTGACCTGCCTGGCGACAGCGAGCCCCGGCAGGCTGCCGCGGCGGCGGGCGAGGGCTTCGTGCCGGGAATCATCGCGCCGGCGACGCTGCTGCTCCAGGGACCACACGTGACGGCGAGCACCGCAGGCCTCCTCCGTCTCGAAGCGACGATGCGCGCCAGCCCCGGGGTCGCTGCCGTGTACGGTCCGGACCTTCTGCCGGGAGGTCTCGGCAACGAGGTCTTCGACGCACCGAACGGAAGCGCTGCGCGATTGGTGGTCGTCTTTCGCGACGACCCCTACGACGCCGCGGCGATCGGCGCCTATGCGCGTCTCAGTGCCACCGTGGCCGCGACGCTGCACCCCGCAGGCCTGGATGGTGTGACGACCGGGTGGTCAGGCGCCACCCCGACAGCCGCAGAAGCTTCGTCTGCGCTGGTGCAGTCATCGTGGCGGGTGGGCTTGATCGCCGCAGCGCTGATGCTGCTGGTGCTCGGACTCTGGTTCCGCGCGGTGGTCGCCCCACTGCTGTTGATCATTTCCAGCGCACTGGCGGTGGCGGCCACGCTGGGGCTGCTTGTCTACGTCTTCCAGGGCATGCTGCACGACCCGGATGTCACGTTCTTCGTACCGCTCACCGCCGGTGTCCTGCTGGTCGCGCTCGGTGCTGACTACAGCGTCTTCGTCATGGGGCGGATCTGGGAGGACGCGCACTCCATGGAGCTGCGCACAGCTGTGGAGGCAGCGCTGCCGCGAGCGTCGCGCGCAGTGTCCATAGCGGCCGCGATCATGGCGGCGAGCTTCGCACTGCTGGCGTTGGTTCCCGTGCAACCGTTCAGAGAGTTCGCGTTCATCATGTCCGCAGGCGTCGTGGTCGACGCGTTCGTTGTGCGCTCGCTGCTCTTCCCGGCGTTGCTGGTACTTGCCGGACGCTTCGCGTTCTGGCCCAACCGCCTCGGTCTCAGGCCG
>JAFAJR010000098.1 GCA_019236085.1 Candidatus Dormiibacterota bacterium | reverse complement strand
TGGTTGCGCCCAACTTTGCGCGGCTGTCCGTTGGGGGCGGGCGTCCCTGCGCCGTCGGCACGCCTGGTCCCGGTGCCAGACGACTCCACGACGTTGCGAACCGCCGGCTGAGCGGGCAGCGGCAAGGACGCCCGAGACCCCGTCGCTTTAGCCAGGGCGCCACTCGCCGCAGCCGAGGCCGGACGTGCCGCCGGCACATCCTCTCCATTGCCCGCCGATCCTGGCCGGTCGGCCCGCGGTGACGCGGGCGCCGTGGCCTGAGCCGCACCCTCAACAGGCGCGTTCGGACGGTTCGGCGATCCGTCCGGCGCCGGCTGCCCCTCGCCGGGCTCCATGCGCTGGATGCGCACATTGAGCAGCGCTCTCACTATCTCGCGCTGGATGTCCTCGGTGAGCTCCTGGAAGGATTCGAACGCGGCCCGCTTGTACTCGATGAGCGGGTCCTGCTGACCATATGCCTGCAGACCGATCCCCTCGCGCAGATGGTCCATCTGTGTCAGGTAGGCCCGCCACCTGGTGTCGATCACCTGCAGCATCACGCTCTGCTCGACGCTGCGCATGATCTCGGCGCCGTACTCCTGCTCCTTCTCCTCGTACAGCGCCACCAACTCGTCGTCAAGCGTGTGGATCACTTCCTCGACGGTGCCACCCAAACTCTCGACGTTCACTTCGCCGATTGCCGGCAGCGCAGGAGCGAACTGGCGCATGCGCTCCCACATGCCGTCGAGGTCCCAGGTCTCGCGGTTGCGGCCCTCGCAGTACGTCGGCACTTCCTGGGCCACGACGTGCTCGATCATCGACAGCAAATTCGTGCGCGTGTCAGTGCCTTCGAGGATCTTGCGCCGCTCACCGTAGATGATCTCGCGTTGTGTGTTCATCACGTCGTCGTACTCGACGACGTGGCGCCGCGAGTCGAAGTTGTGCCCCTCGACACGCGACTGCGCACCCTCGATCTGCCGCGTCACCAAACGCGACTCGAGCGGCGTGTCCTCATCAACACGCAGCCGGTCCATGATGCCCTGCATCCGCTCCCCGCCGAAGACGCGCATGAGGTCGTCCTCGAACGACAGGAAGAAGCGCGACTCGCCGGGGTCGCCCTGGCGCCCGGCACGGCCGCGCAGCTGGTTGTCGATGCGCCGCGACTCGTGGCGCTCGGTGCCGATGATGTACAGGCCACCGACATCGGCCACACCGCCGCCGAGCACGATGTCGGTGCCACGGCCCGCCATGTTGGTGGCGATCGTCACCGCCCCGCGCTGCCCTGCATCAGCAACGATCGCAGCCTCGCGTTCGTGCAACTTGGCGTTGAGCACCGCGTGCTGCACGCCGCGCTTGTCGAGCAGCCGTGACAGCCGCTCGCTCTTCTCGATGCTGGTGGTGCCCACGAGGATGGGCTGCCCCAGCTTGTTGCGCTCAGTGATCTCGTCGACGACGGCGCGGAACTTCGCCTCCTCGGTCTTGAAGATGAGATCCGACTCATCCTTGCGCACCATGGGGCGGTGCGTCGGGATGGGCACCACTTCGAGCTTGTAGATCTTGTGGAACTCCTCGGACTCGGTCAGCGCCGTGCCGGTCATCCCCGCCAATTTGCTGTACAGGCGAAAGAAGTTCTGAAAGGTGATGGTGGCCAGCGTTATGTTCTCCTGCTGCACCTTCACGCCTTCCTTGGCCTCGATCGCCTGATGCAGCCCGTCCGACCAGCGCCGGCCCGGCATGGTGCGCCCGGTGAACTCGTCGACGATGATGACCTCGCCGTCGCGCACGATGTAGTCGCGGTCCTTGAGGTACAGCGCATTGGCACGCAGCGCCTGGTTGATCTGGTGCGCCTCGACCACGTGCTCCATGTCGTAGACATTGGGAATGCCGGTCCACTGCTCGATCTTCTCGGCGCCCTCGTCGGTGAGCGTCGCCGACTTGGTCTTCTCGTCGATGGTGAAGTCGTCTTCGATGGTCAGACGGGGGATGAGCCGAGCGTACGTGTAGTACTTCTCGGTCGGCTCGTTGGCCTGCCCGCTGATGATCAGCGGCGTCCTCGCTTCATCTACAAGGATCGAGTCCACCTCGTCGACGATCGCGTAGTGCAGCTTGCGCTGCACGCACTGCCCCAGCGTCGGCGCCATGTTGTCGCGCAGGTAGTCGAAGCCCAACTCGTTGTTGGTGGCATACGTGATGTCGGCGGCGTATGCCTCGCGCCGGGTGCAGGGCCGCAGGTGCTGCAGCCTCGGGTCGGGGTGGGTCTCGTCGAGGAAGTCGGGGTCGAAGAGGAACGACTGCTCGGGGATGATCACGCCGACGCTCATACCCAGGGCGTGGTACAGCGGCGCGTTCCAGCCGGCGTCGCGCCGGGCCAGGTAGTCGTTGACAGTGACCAGATGGGCTCCCCGCCACTCCAGCGCGTTCAGGTAGAGGGCGAGCGTGGCGACCAGCGTCTTCCCCTCGCCGGTCTTCATCTCTGCGATGCGGCCCTGGTGCAGCACGATGCCCCCGATGAGCTGCACGTCGAAATGGCGCATCCCGATGGTCCGCCTCGCTGCCTCGCGGACCACGGCGAACGCCTCGGGCAGCAGCTCGTCCAGGGCGTCGGCCCGCTCACGCTCCTGCTCCTCACGCTCCTGGCGGGCGAGCTCGATCTCCTCCTCGCTGCCGGCGATGCCCGCCACAGCCGACTGGCCCAAGCTCAGGTCAGGGCCTTCCAGGCCGAGCCGCTCGCGGAACTCACGTGTCTTGTCGCGCAGCTGCTCGTCCGAGAGCGCCTTGATCTCGTCCTCGAGGTCGTTGACCTCGTCCACCACGAGCTGATACCGCTTGAGTTCGCGCTTGGCGGGATCGGCGAACGGCAGCTTGTCGAGCAGGGACATCGCGACTAATGATGGCAGCAGCCGGGTCGCACCAAACCGTCAGGGCACAGCGGCGAGCACGGCGATGCCGACTGGGCCGGCGCCGGCGGCGCGCAGCGCTGAGGCCACGGCGGCTGCCGTGGCACCCGTGGTGAGCACGTCGTCGACCAGCCACACGTGGCTTCCGTCGAGCCGCGGGCCGTGCCAGGCGAAGGCGCCCTCGACATTGTTTCGACGCGCAATCTCGTCCCTGGCGGCCTGAGGGGAGGTCTCACGAACCCGCCGCAGGCCGGGCAGCAGCGGACGACCGGCGCAGGCGGCGAAGACGCCGGCGATGAGCTCAGCCTGGTTGTAGCCGCGGGAGCGCCGTCGTCTCGGACCCAGCGGCACGGCCACCAGGCCCTCGGCCCTCGCCAGTACACCGGCCAGCCGCTGCGCCCCCAGGTCCGCGAGGTGCCGCAACGCGTTCCGGTCCCCGGCGTACTTGCCGCGGTGGATCACCTCGCGCACCGGCCCGGTGAAGACGAAGGCCGCCACCGCCGCCGAAGCACCGACCCGGCGAGGTGGCGGCGGCCGGCCCGAGCCGACCGCCGCCGAGCAGGCAGCACAGAGCAATTCCGGGTCGACCTCCCCGC
>JAFAJR010000060.1 GCA_019236085.1 Candidatus Dormiibacterota bacterium | reverse complement strand
GCCGACCTTGCGCACCATGAAGATGAAGTCGGTCATCGCGGGTGAGTAGACGGCGCCGCCGGTGCACGGACCGACGACCAGGGAGAGCTGGGGGATCACCACGCTCGACCAGACGTTGCGGTAGAAGATCTCCGCGTAGCCCGCGAGCGGATCGAGCGTCTCCTCGACCCCGGGTCCTTCACCGAGATCGACGTCTTCGCGATGCACCGCTCGACCAACTTCGGCATGGGCGAGCGCCGGATCCGCGGTGATGGGGTGATCACCGGCTGGGGCACCGTCGACGGCCGCCAGGTGTTCCTCTTCAGCCACGACGCCAGCGTCTTCGGCGGCTCGCTCGGCGAGGTCTTCGCCGAGAAGGTCACGAAGATCATGGACCTCGCGGTGCGCACCGGCTGCCCGTGCATCGGGGTCAACGACTCCGGCGGGGCGCGGATCCAGGAGGGCGTGGTCTCGCTCGCCGGGTACGCCGAGATCTTCTATCGCAACGTGCGCTCCAGTGGCGTCATCCCGCAGCTCTCGCTCGTCGTGGGCCCGTGCACCGGCGGAGCCGTGTACTCGCCGGCCATGACCGACTTCATCTTCATGGTGCGGCACATCGGCTACATGTTCATCACGGGGCCGGATGTGATCAAGGTGACGACCGGTGAGCGCGTCACCTTCGAAGAGCTGGGTGGATCCGACGTGCACAACCAGCGCAGTGGTGTGGCGCATTTCATCGCCGACACCGAGGACGACGCCTTCGCGCAGATGCGCGACCTGCTGTCGTTCCTGCCGCCCAACAATCGCGAGCAGCCGCCGTACCGGCCCACGCTGGACGACCCGCACCGGGCCGACCCCGAGCTGCAGCACATCATCCCCGACAATCCCAACCAGCCGTACGACATGCGCGCGGTGGTCACGCGCGTGCTGGACGAGGGCAACTTCCTCGAGGTGATGCCGTACCACGCGCAGAACATCATCTGCGGGTTCGGCAGGCTCGACGGGCGGCCGGTCGGTGTGGTCGGCAACCAGCCGCGGGTGCTCGCCGGTGCACTGGACATCGACGCGTCCATCAAGGCTGCTCGCTTCGTCAGGTTCTGCGACGCGTTCAACGTCCCGCTGGTGACCTTCGTGGACGTGCCAGGGTTTCTTCCCGGCACCGACCAGGAGTACGGCGGCATCATCCGCCACGGGGCCAAGCTGCTCTACGCGTACTGCGAAGCCACGGTGCCGAAGCTCACCGTGATCACCCGCAAGGCGTACGGCGGCGCCTACGACGTCATGTGCAGCAAGCACATCCGAGCCGACTACAACGTGGCATGGCCGACGGCGGAGATCGCCGTGATGGGGCCGCAGGGTGCCGTAAACGTCATCTTCAAACGCGAGATCGCGCAGGCCGCCGACCCGAAGGTTCGCGCGCAGGAGCTGATCGACGACTACCGCGAGCAGTTCGCGAACCCGTACTACGCCGCGGAGCGCGGCTACGTCGACGACGTGATCGAGCCGCGGCAGACGCGTTCAGTGCTGATCAAGGCGCTGCACATGGCACAGCTGAAATCGGAGAGTGCGCCGCAGCGCAAACACGGCAACATCCCGCTGTAGCTGGACACAGCAGGCCACCACAACGCTTTAGGGAAGAGAGGGATGTGCGCTCGCTTGCTCAGACATCGCTTCGCGGTTCGACCTCGCGCCGCTGGCGCATTGTCGCGCGCGGCCTCACCGCTTCGCGAACTCGCCGCTGAGCGCACGTCCCTCTCTTCTCCGCGTAACGCGCGCCGCGTGTCACCGCATCACGGGCCGGCGGTGTACGCGTTTCCGGCGAGATAAGACCCGATGTTCAGCCGCTGCGTCGCATCTTGCCAGAAGACATCGCGATCACCGTACGGTGATATAGCAGTCGTCACGGCACTCGCCGGCGAGCCGGCGCCCATCTGCTGCGACGGGCTGTAGATCTCTGACCAGCCGGTGCCGTACCACGCCTGGCAGATGTTGCCCGACGCGTCCGTCCAGGTCACCACCTCGGCGTTGTTCGGCGTGAGCATCACAGACGGAGCGGAGTAAACGTCCTCGGATCCGGGTGGCAGCGACGTTCCCTGCTCAAACACAGGGAGGCTGCCGCTGATGTCGACCGGACCCGACCACTGGCTGGAATACCACGCTTCCCAGAGATGGTTGTCCTGGCCGCGCCAGAACAGCAGAAGTGCCCCGAATCGCACGCTGATGACAGGCGCTCCGTCCAACCCGGACGCTGCACTGTCCGGTTGCGTGATGTAGGCGGGGTCGCCCCACCCTGTGCTGCGCGGGTACCACGTCTCGCACAGTGCGTTGCCCGGCCCCTGGAAGAACACCACCTGCTGCGAGGAATACTGCGCTGCCACGGGTGCCGACGCTGCCTGGGTGCATCCACTTCTGCCGCCTGTGAGATCGGCCGGGCCTGCCCAGCCAGAGCCGAACGTGTACCAGGTCTCCCACACGTCGCCGTTGTTGCCCGTGTAGTAGACGAGCTCCTGCCGGCTCGTGATCACCGCGCTGGGCGCCGACGCCAACATCGCATTGGGGTTCGTCCAGGCAGCGGAGACGTCGAACGGTCCCTGCCACCCCTTGCTGTAGGAGTAGGAGAGGGTCCACAGGTGTCCGTTGGCGCCCTGCCAGTACAGGATGATCGCTCCGCTCGTGACGGACAGTGAGGGCTGCGACACGATGTTCGCGTTGGGGTTGTTCCACCCCGCACTGAAGTCGACGGGCCCACTCCAGGCGCCGCCGGCGGTGTTGCGCCACATCTGGGCGAGATGCTGACCCGTGGTGTCGTAGAAGAGAACCTGCTGCGTACCCCAGTTGCCGGCCACCGGCGCATCCGCGGCCGCGTTGGTCTGTCCGTTCAACGGAAGCGGGCCGGTCCAGGAATCAGGACCGGGGGCGCCCATGAGAGGTAGGTCACCGTTGATCGTGTTCCGGGCGCCGCCCAGCAGGGGAAGGCCGTAGGCCTCTTCGATGGCGCGAAGGGTTCCGTAATGGTCCCCGGCCGTGGTGAAGGTGTGGCTGCCGTACGCCTTCGGTGACACAACCACCTCGACGACGTGGCCGCCGTCCGCGCCGTCGCAGCAGGAGCCGTCGGTGACGTCAGCGCGAGCCCGCTGCCCCCGCGGCTGCGCCCCTTCGCCATCCACCGCGTCGTGCTCGTCCATGGTGATGATGAGCGTCGATGGCGCGCCTGTGAACCAGCTCGAGCTGAGAATCGGTCCCACGTTGCTCTGCAGCCACTGGTCACCCTGCGCGATGGTGCCGCTGTGCATGTTGTCGTTGATGTTCGGCCCCACCCACACGAAGTCCGGCGGGTTCGGACCGCTCAGGTCGCTCTGGAAGCTGGTGAACGGGAGCACATGCGAGGCACAGTTGTCGTTCAGAACATCGCTGAAGTACACCCACGGGTTGAACACCTTGTCGTAGCCGTTCGAGCCGCTGTCGGTGTCGCAGGGAGTCGGCATGTCCTCCTCGTACGCGGCCCAGGGAATCCCTGCCTGACTTAGCTGGCCGCCGAGTGACGGCGAGCTGAAGGGGCCGCAGGTGAAACAATCAGTCGTTGTTCCCTGGGTCGACCCTGAGGCCAGTGCGAGGTAATTGGGAAGAGAGGGATGGGTCACGCCGTACCAGTTCACGGCATTGCCGTAGGTGCGAGCGAGCGAGTTGATGAAGGGCGCTTGCGAGGAGCCGATGACCCGCGTGTAGCCCTGGTTTTCGAGCATCACCACCATCACGTGGGGGACGGTGGTGCCGGCCCTGGCGGGGGCAGGTGCAATCCGCGAGACAGCGGCGAGGGCCAGCAGCGCGACCAACGCCGCGACGCTGAGCCGGCGGCGGCGAGTCGTCATCTGGCCGCGCGAGTATATCCGGGCCTATGGTGAAGAACCTGGGTGCTTTCACCTAAGAGACGGTTTTGTGACCCCTTCAGTTCACCGGTGCGACCGTACGGCACGGTGTAGCGGGAACAGTCCGCGGCGACTGACGCCGACGATGGGTGCGAGCGGCGTGGCGGTGATCAACCGGGTCGCCGCCAGCGAGCCGAGCACCGACCCGGCGACGTCGATGAGGAACCACGCCACCGACGTACCAATCGACGCGTAGAGCCATTGCTGCGTGTAGGTGCCCAGGTAGAACAGCACGATCGGGTGGATGATGTAGATGCCGAGCGAGTTGTCCGACACGGTCCGGGTAACGTTGCGCAACAGCGAGCTCCGCTGCATCAGGGGCGGGGTCGCGGACATCACCAGCGCAGCGATGCTGAAGACGAGCAGCGGCAGAACCGGGTCGAGGAAGGCGCCGGTGCCGTTCAGAAACGTGACATACGGCGCCTCGGCGAAAGTGATCGTCACCAGCAACCACCCGGCGACGAGCGTTGCGGCAGCTCCCGCGGAGGCGACAGCGGCTCGGCCGCTGCGGCGCAGCATCCGCCAGTTGCGGCCGAGCGCGACACCCACGGCGAAATAGCCGATCCAGAAGGGGAACAGCAGGTAGCCGTACTGCAGCACGAGCGTCTGCACCGGCCCTGCAGGCAGCGGGCCGTACAGGCGCCAGAGTCCGAGGCCTGTCTGCAGCAGGAGGGCACCGGCCGCGATGGCAACTGTGTGCCGCTGCGGCCACCGCGCGAACAGCACGTAGAACTGCGGAATGAGGAGCAGGTACCACAGGTGGCCGCCTCCCTCAGCCACCCATTGCGCAACCTGGCCGCCGTCCTGGGGCAGCATCTGCATGGGCCACAGGTCGAGCACGAGGAAGACCGGAATCCACACCAGCCAGGGCACCAGGGTTCGCGCCAGGCGTGCCCGGGCGAAGTCGGTGCCCAGCGGCCGGCCGGTGTAGCGATACGCCAACAGAAGCCCGGTGAGCACCATGAAGGCGGGGACCGAGAAACGGGCCAGCAGCGCAGTGTTCGTGTACGTCGAGGTCGGGCCCCAGGCCGAGGTGTGGATCACCACCACAGCGACAGTCGCCACCGCGCGCAGCGAGTCGGCGCCGGTCAGTCGCGACGAGGGAGGACGGATGCCCCCCTCGTCCTCTGTCACTTGCGGCGCAGGCGCGGAGCGATCCGTCGAGCCAGGTCGGCGCCACGAGACGTCCGCGGTGGCGGTTCGTGGACAACCACGGCAACGAGTTCGCGGCCCTGGGCCCGGTGGATCGCGGGAACCATCACGCGAACGATGATCACCTGAATGGCCGCCGCGATGGGCACGGCGAGCAGAGCGCCGATCAGTCCCTGCAGCGCGCCGCCGATGAGCAGGGCCAGCACCACGGCCAGCGCCGGCAGCGCCACCACCCGGTTCATCAGGAGCGGCACCACGGTGTTGGCGTCGACGAGCTGGATGACAAGCAGCACCACGAGGACCAGCACGGGGTAGGCGGGCGAGAGGGTGAAGCCCAGCAGAACTGGAGGCACCACGCCGAGGAAGGCGCCAACCAGCGGGACTGCCGCGGTGAGCCCGGCGAAGATGCCGAGGAGGATGGGGCTCGGCAGGTTCAGCAACGCGCAGGCCACACCGGTGGCGGTGCCCACGACCAGGCTGTTGATGGCCACCGCTCGCAGGTAGCCACCCATGCGAAACCCGATGTCACGGAACACGTCGCGCGCGACATCCTGGTACGACGGCGGCACCAGGTCGACGCAGAACGCTTTGAGGCGCTCGCTGCTCACCAGCCAGAGGAAGCCGATGACCAGCACCAGGATGAAGTCGACGATGATGCCGAAGATGTAGCTGCCGATCGTGAAGAGGATCTGCTGCGCGGCGCCCAGCGCTGTGCCAACCTGTTTGCTGACATCGACGCTGAAGTGAAACTGGTTCTCGAGGTGGTTGAAGAAGTCGAGGAACTGTTTCTGATATGCAGGGAAATGCTGGGCCAGCTGCTGCGCTTCGGTGACGATGGGTTGCACCAGCAGGACTACAAGCAGTGTCAGGAACCCCAGCAGCCCGATGTACACCGCGACTATCGCGAGCGCAAGCGGGAAGCCCAGGCGGTGCAGATGCTGCACCAACGGGCGGATGCCCTCGGCGAAGACGATCGCGACAAGGACGACCAAAACGATGCCCAGCACCGTGCTGAGCAGAAAGACCAGAGCGACGACGGCGAGCACGATGAGTGCAGCCACGACGAGAGTGCGCACGCTGATGGGCGGCCGCTCTCGCTGCGGCCGGGGAGCCGGCTGGGTCTCCTCCATCACGGCGGCGCCCGCTGGGCGCGGCGCAGCCTGCCGTTCGGGCACGGCGGCCAGCGTAGCAGCAGAGCGCGGCCCGCGGCGGCCGTTTGCGTACTCTCTCAGGGATGGGCGAGCAGGAGCTTCGGCGTGTCGGCCGTTCCGGTCTCGAGGTCAGCGTCATCGGCCTCGGATGCAACAACTTTGGACGCAGGCTCGACGTGGCTGACGCGGTGCGCGTCGTCGAGGCGGCGATAGACGAGGGGATAACGCTCTTCGACACAGCTGACCTCTATGCCGGCGGGCGCAGCGAAGAGATCGTCGGCCAGGGTGTTCGCGCGCATCGTGACTCGGTGGTCGTCGCCACCAAGTTCGGTGGCGCAATGGGCGCCTCGCCGTACCGCCGCGGCGGCTCGCGGCGCTGGATCCGGATCGCCGTCGAGGAGAGTCTGCGTCGCCTGGGCACCGACTGGATCGACCTCTACCAACTGCACTTCCCCGACCCCGCGACACCTATCGAGGAGACGCTCGAGACGCTTTCCGACCTTGTGCGCGAGGGCAAGATCCGCTACATCGGCTCGTCCAACCTCAGCGGCTGGCAGCTGGCGCACGCCGACTGGACGGCACGCACGCATGGTTTCGAGCCGTTCATCAGCGCACAGAACCTCTACAACCTCATACAGCGCGAGGCTGAAGCGGACGTGATTCCCGCATGCGAGCAATACGGTCTGAGCCTGATTCCGTACTACCCGCTGGGTGGAGGGCTTCTGACCGGCAAGTACCGGCGCGGCGAAGACGCACCACAGGGCACGCGTCTTCAGCTCGTTCCAGACCACGGGCGCGAGATGCTGCAGGAGCGCAACTTCGATGTCGTGGACCGGCTGCGCGAGTTCGCGGCGGCTCGCGAGGTGTCGCTGTTGCAGGTGGTGCTGGGCGGCCTCGCCGCGCAATCGTGCGTGGCATCGGTCATCGCAGGGGCCATGTCACCACAGCAGGTGTCGGCCAATGTCGCGGCCGGGCGGTGGGTGCCGGGGGATGAGGATCGTGCCGCGCTGCGCAGCGTCCTCGAGGAGCCCGCGCCTACACTTCGCCGGCGATGAAGCTCCTCGAGTACCAGGCGAAGGAGCAGTTCGCCGCCTTCGGCATACGCATTCCGCAGGGCCGCCTGGCACGGACGGCGGACGAGGCGGCAGCCGCAGCGCGAGACCTCGGCCGGGTGGCGATCAAGGCGCAGGTGCCAATCGGTGGCCGCGGCAAAGCAGGCGGCATCGCCGTGGTCGATTCGCCGGAGGATGCGCGCGCTGAAGCCACGCGCATCCTGTCGATGGACATCCGCGGCTACCCGGTGCGCAGCGTGTGGTGCGAGCGGGCGGTGGCGATCGACACCGAGCTGTACCTCGGCATCACCCTGGACCGCGACCGCCGCCGTTTGGTGCTCATCTGCTCGGCGGCCGGCGGCATGGACATAGAACAGGTGGCGGAGGAGAGCCCGGAACGCATCGCCAAGCTATGGCCGGATCCCTTCGCGGGGCCGCACGCATTCGAGATTCGTGGCCTGGCGTTTTCTGCGATCGCGGGTGACGGCGCACTGCACGCCCGTTCGGCAAAGCTCGCCAACGGTCTGGCGGACGTGGCGCAAAAGCTGCACCGCGTCGCCACGTCGCTCGATGCGCTGACCTGCGAGATCAACCCACTGGTGCTGACCCCCGACGACACCCTGATCGCCGCGGACGGCAAGCTGGAGATCGACGATAACGCCGCATGGCGGCACAAGGACGTCGCGGAGCAGCTCGCACAGGACCGCACCGGCGATGCCGCGGCGTCTGGAGACGATCCGTTCGAAGCCGAGGCGCAGCGCCGCGGATTGACCTACGTGCACCTGCACGGTGACATCGGCTGCATCGGCAACGGCGCAGGGCTCGCCATGAACACACTCGACCTGGTGAAGCAGCAGGGCGGCGAGCCCGCCAACTTTCTCGACGTCGGCGGCGGTGCGTCCGCGGAGAAGGTACGCAACGCCTTGGAGATGGTGCTGCTCGACCCCAACGTCAAGGGTGTGTTCATCAACATCTTCGGCGGCATCACGCGCGGCGACGAGGTTGCTCGCGGTGTCGTGCAGGCACGTGACGAGCTGCACATCACCAAACCGCTGGTGGTGCGGATGACCGGCACGAGGGAGCAGGAAGGGCGGGCGATCCTCGAAGCCGCGGGTATCACCCCTGCACTCAGCGCCTCGGAGGGAGCGAGCGCGATAGTGCGGCTCACCTCGGGGAAGCAGTCGTGAGCATCCTGGTCAACGCCGAGTCCAAGGTAGTTGTGCAGGGCATCACCGGACGCGAGGGTAGCTTCCACACTGAACAGATGCGTGCGTTCGGCACCAACGTGGTGGCCGGCGTCTCGCCCGGTAAGGCGGGTCAGGAAGCAAGCGGCGTGCCCATCTTCGACACCGTGGCCGACGCCGTCGCCGCCACAGGTGCAGATGTCGCTGGTGTGTTCGTCCCTCCTGCATTCGCCGCCGACGCAATCATGGAGTCGTCGGCTGCAGGCGTTCCGTTCACGGTCTGCATCACAGAGTTCATCCCGGTGCACGACATGGTGCGCACCGTGGAGTTCGTGCACCGGCACAGGACGCGCTTGCTCGGCGCCAACTGTCCCGGCATCGTGACGCCGGCGGGGTGCAAGGTGGGCATCATCCCCAACCACATCAACGCACCGGGGCCGGTTGGCATCGTGGGACGGAGCGGAACGCTCACCTACGAGGTGATCCAGGGCCTCAGTCAGGCGGGAATCGGGCAGACCACGTCAGTGGGCATCGGTGGTGACCCGGTGATGGGACTCACGTTCACCGAGGTCCTCGAGCTCTTCGCAGCCGATCCGGACACCGAGGCCGTGGTGATGATCGGCGAGATCGGCGGCT